>JALRLM010000568.1 GCA_023254435.1 Hydrocarboniphaga sp. | reverse complement strand
AACTCCATCGGTGACATCATCGCCGAAGCCATGGACAAGGTCGGCAAAGAAGGCGTCATCACCGTTGAAGAAGGCTCGGGCCTGGAAAACGAACTGTCCGTCGTGGAAGGCATGCAGTTCGACCGTGGCTACCTGTCGCCGTACTTCATCAACAACGCGCAGAGCCAGCAGGTCGAACTCGACAACCCGCTGATCCTCATCACCGAGAAGAAGATCAGCAACATCCGCGATCTGCTTCCCGTGCTCGAAGGCGTGGCCAAGCAGGGTCGTCCGCTGCTGATCATCGCCGAAGACGTCGAAGGCGAAGCGCTGGCCACCCTCGTGGTCAACAACCTGCGTGGCATCCTCAAGGTCGCGGCCGTCAAGGCTCCGGGCTTCGGCGACCGCCGCAAGGAAATGCTCAAGGACATCGCCACCCTGACCGGCGGCACGGTCATCGCCGAAGAAGTCGGCCTCTCGCTCGAGAAGGCCACGCTGCAGGATCTCGGCCAGGCCAAGAAGGTGCAGATCGACAAGGAAAACACCACCGTCGTCGACGGCGCCGGTGAGAAGGGCAAGATCGAAGCCCGTGTCCTCGAGATCCGCAAGCAGGTCGACGTCGCCACCAGCGACTACGATCGCGAGAAGCTGCAGGAGCGTCTGGCCAAGCTCGCCGGCGGTGTTGCGGTGATCAAGGTCGGCGCCGCCACCGAAGTCGAAATGAAGGAAAAGAAGGCTCGCGTCGAAGACGCCCTGCACGCGACCCGTGCGGCCGTCGAAGAAGGCATCGTCCCCGGCGGCGGTGTTGCGCTGGTTCGCGCTTCCAAGGTGCTCGAAGGCCTCAAGGGTGCCAACGAAGACCAGACCATCGGCATCAACATCCTGCGTCGCGCCATTCAGGAGCCGCTGCGTCAGATCACCAAGAACTCCGGCGACGAGCCGAGCGTGGTGCTGAACAAGGTTCTGGAAGGTTCGGCCGCCTTCGGTTACAACGCCGCCAACGGCACCTACGGCGACATGATCGAGTTCGGCATCATCGACCCGACCAAGGTCACGCGCCTGGCGCTGCAGAACTCGGCGTCCGTCGCCGGCCTGCTGCTGACGACCGAAGCCATGGTCGCCGAAGCCCCCAAGAAGGATGCCCCCGCCATGGGCGGCGCTCCCGACATGGGCGGCATGGGTGGCATGGGCGGCATGGGCGACTTCTAAGTCGACCGCAGTTCTCGCAGTACGCAGTGAAGATCGGGGCGCCTTCGGGCGCCCCGATTTTTTTGTGCTGATGGAATGTACGAAGCCGAAGGTTTCCCGCTTCAGTAGACGGCAGGTCTGCAGCGATACACTCCAAGCTCGTCCTGCTCGAAGAGCTCTCCGACATGGGTCTTTTGCTGCCGGCTGTGATGCGCTCGTTAGGTTCGATGCTGCTGTTCGCTTCTTTGCTGGCCTTGCCGGCGTTTGCCCAGGCCGAAGTCCCCGCCGCCATCCAATCCAAACTCGCGCGCGGCATCAATCTGTCGTTCTGGTTCACCTATCGCGACAATCCTCAGATCGATCCCAATCTGTTTCGCCCCGATGCGGCCGATCTGGCGCAGTTGCGGCGTATCGGGTTTCGTCATGTGAGGCTGCCTTTCGAGCGCGCCTGGATCGCCGATGCGTCCAATCCCTCGCGTGTCGATGCGGCTCGCGCGGGCGAGTTCATGAGCTCGGTGGAGCGGTTGGCGGCGCAGGGCTTTCTGGTCGTCATCACGCTGACGTCGACCACCGACGACATCAATCGCATGCTCACCGACAAGGCCTGGCGCGATACCGTCGCCGCGCTGTGGTGGAGCCTGGCCAAGCAGCTGTCGTCGCGTGTGCCGGCCGACAAGCTGATGTTCGAGGTGCTCAACGAACCGGCAACCGAAGACGCCGCCGCTTCGGTTGCGCTCATGCAGACGCTGGCCGGCGCGGTGCGCGACGCGGCGCCGCAGCACAGCATCGCCGTAGCCGGGCACAAGTACTCGTCGGTCGACGAGCTGGTGACGCTCAAGCCGTTCCTGGATCGCAACCTGATCTACACCTTCCACTTCTACGAGCCGATGAACTTCACGCATCAGGGCGCGTACTGGGGCTGGCCGATGTGGGGCAAGCTGCGCGGCTTGCCGTATCCGTCGTCGCCGGCGCTGGTCGAGCCCTTGCTGGCCACGCTCGATGCCGACGCGCAGCCGCATGCGCGCTACTACGGCCAGCAGGAATGGAATCGCGCCAAGCTCGCGGCCATTCTCGACAAGGCCGCGCAATGGCAGGCGCAGAACGGTGTGCCGGTGTGGTGCAGCGAGTTCGGCGCCATCAAGACACAGATGCCGCCGGCTTCGCGTGCCGCATGGCTGCGCGATACGCGCGAGCTGCTGGAGCAGCGCCATATCGGCTGGACGCACTTCGATTTCAGCCAGCACATGGGCCTGGTCGATGGTGCGCAAGGCCAGCGCGTGTGGAATCTCGATGCGGTGAAGGCACTGGGTCTCAAGGCTCCCGATACGCCATAAGCCGCGAGAGGCCGGGCGTGGGCGCTCCGCTGAATCGTGGTGGTTCCTGCAGCGACCGTTCGCACAGGCAGCGCCGGCCGATCTCTTTCGACTGGATTGTGCCCCGGCAGACGAATCGCCCCGGGTTTCTTACACTGCGCGCCCTCGACCCAGATCGAGCCTCGGATCGGCCACCCCGCCGCTCGGGGCGACAAGAGGAGATCGCAGTCCCGATGACGACATCCGATGTGTTGCGCGCCAGCCGCTTCATCGAATCGGCGTTCAAGCGCCATCCCGAATGGGCGCAGTCGGGGGCCTGCGAGCGGGCACGCAGGCCCGGCGAAATCGCGGCCGAGCTGCAGCAGGCCGTCGCCGCCGAGCCAGAAGAAGCCGGCGTCATGCGCGTGCTGCGCCAGATTCGCGAGCGCGAAATGGCGCGCATCGGCTATCGCGAACTGGCGGGCCTGGCCTCACTGGACGAGACGCTGGGCGATCTGTCCGAGCTGGCCGATCGCTGCTGCCAAGTGGCGCTGACGTGCGTCATGAGCGAGCTCACCGCACGTTATGGCACGCCGCGCGATGTCCGGGGCGCACTCGTGCGGCCGGTGATCCTGGGCATGGGCAAGCTCGGCGGACGCGAGCTGAACTTTTCGTCCGACATCGACCTGATCTGCTGTCACACCGCATCGGGCGAAACCGATGGCGCCAACGGCCTCGACAACGGCGAGTTCTTCAAGCGCGTGGTGCAGGGGCTCACCAGGTTGCTGGCCGAGCGCACCGAGCATGGCTTTGTGTTTCGCGTCGACTTGATGTTGCGGCCTTTCGGCAGCGCCGGGCCGGTATCGATCGCCTTCGCCGCCGCCGAGGACTACTACGAGCAGCACGGCCGCGAGTGGGAGCGTTACGCACTGATCAAGGCGCGGCCCGTGGCCGGCGATATCGAGGCCGGCGAGGAGCTGCTGCGTCGCCTGCGGCCCTTCGTCTATCGGCGCTATCTCGACTTCAACGCCATCGGCAGCCTGCGCGAGCTCAAGAAGCTCATCAACGACGATGTCGCGCGCCGCCGGCAGGACGACAACGTCAAGCTCGGTCGCGGCGGCATTCGCGAAGTGGAGTTCATCGTGCAGTCGTTCCAGCTCGTGCGCGGCGGCCAGCAGCCCAGACTGCGCGATACGCGGCTGCGGCCGACGCTGCGCTATCTGGCGCAGGCCGGCCAGCTCGCAGCCGACACCGCCAAGCGCCTCGACAGTCACTACGTGTTTCTGCGCCGGCTCGAGAACGCGATCCAGATCTATGCCGACGAGCAGACGCATTCGCTGCCGCTGGCCGACGAGCCGCGCGCCGCGCTGTGCCTGGCGCTGGGATTCGCCGACTGGCCACAGCTGGTCCAGCGCTTCACCGAAGTGCGCGAGGAAGTGCATCACGAGTTCACGCGTGTGTTCGCCGAACCCGGGCACGAAAAGCCCGAAGAAGGCCTGGCCGCGCTGATCTCGGTGCTGTGGCGCGAAGGCCCCGCGCAGGGCGCGCCGGCCGGTTCGACCGAGCTCGATCCGCTGGCGCGCGAGCACTACGGCGAGCAGGCCGCCGATGTCTGCAAGTCGCTGCGCGACCTGCGCGATGCGCGCGGCGTGCGCCTGCTGTCACAGGCCTCGCTGGAACGCCTGCGCCTGCTGCTGCCGCTGCTGCTGGCCGAAACGCTGCAGCAGCCCGAGCCCGCCGTCGCAGCCATTCGCGTGCTGGGCGTGGTGCAGGCCATCGGCGCGCGCTCCACCTATCTGACGCTGCTGCGCGAATCGCCGGTGGCGCGCGCGCATCTGGTGCGCCTGTGCGCGGCCAGTCCCTGGGTGTCGCAGCTGCTGTCGACCAATCCGGCGCTGCTGGACCTGCTGCTGGATACGCGCACGCTCTATGCGCCACCCGACCGTGCCGAAATCCGCGCCGACCTCGAGCATCGCTTCGCCTCGATTCCGGCCGACGAGGTCGACACCGGCATGGACGCGCTGCGCCGCTACCGGCTGGAGACCACGCTGCGCATCGCCGCCGCCGACGTCGCCGGCAGCCTGCCGCTGGTGCAGGTCAGCGATCGCCTGACCTGGCTGGCCGAGGCCGTGCTGCAGATGGCCTTCGATCGCGCCTGGGCCGAACTCGAGCCGGCCTACGGCCGCCCGCTGCGCCGCGACGGCAGTCTCGCCACGCTGGCGGCGATCGGCTACGGCAAGTTCGGCGGCATCGAGCTGGGTTACGGCTCCGACCTGGACCTGGTGTTCGTGCACGACTGCGACGCGCCCGAGCAGGAGACCGAAGGCGGCCGCCGTGCCCTGGGCGGCGATGTGTTCATGGTGCGCTGGGCGCAGCGCGTGATTCACTGGCTGGCTACGCTGACGCCGGCCGGCCGCGCCTACGAAATCGACCTGGAGCTGCGCCCCAGCGGCCGCTCGGGCCTGGCCGTGACCAGCATCGAGGCCTTCGCCGCCTACCAGCACGCCCAGGCCTGGACCTGGGAGCATCAGGCGCTCACGCGTGCGCGCTGCGTGGCCGGCAGCGAGACCCTGCGCGAGCGCTTCGAAGCGGTGCGCCGCGAGGTGCTGAGTCAGCCGCGCGACGCCGACAAGCTGCGCCACGACATTACCGACATGCGCGCCAGGATGCGCACCAAGCTCGACAAGTCCAAGGGCGAACTCTGGGACGTCAAGCAGGGCGCGGGCGGGCTCATCGATATCGAATTCATCACCCAGTACCTGCTGCTGCGCGAGGCCCCGGCGCGGCCCGACCTGGTGCGCTGGCCGGACAACTGGCGGCAGCTCGAGGACCTGTCGGCGGCCGGCGTGCTGAGCGCCGACGACCGTGACGCGCTGATCGCGGCTTATCGCGCGCTGCGTGGCTGGAGCCATGCACGCGGCCTGCAGCAGCAGGCGGTGCTGGCGCCGGCCGATGCCTTCGCCGAGCAGCGCGGGCAGGTGGGCGAGATCGCGCGGCGGCTGGGCCTGCCTCTGGGCGAGGGCTGAAGCCGGCCGGGCAAGCTCTCGGGCCTCGAGGTGGGCGGGTGGCGCGGCCCGCATCCGTCACCGCCCAGCCAGGGCCCGGCACCCGTCATCGGCCGATTCCGCCAGGGCGGGTAGACTAGGCGCCGTTTTGGTCTCGCCGAGCCGGCTCCGTGGTCATCAGTCATCGTTTTCGCTTTCTTTACGTGCACATCGCCAAGACCGGCGGCACCAGCGTGCGCGCGTCGCTGCGCAAGCTGCAGTGGCGCGACCCGATGTACGCGCTGCAGCTGATCTGCTCGCGGCTCGATCACCTGTCGGGGCACCGCATCGCCGCCAAGCTGCCGCGGCATTCCAAGATCGTCGCGGCGGCCGAGATGCTGCCCTACGACTACTTCGAGTCGTTGTTCAAGTTCGCCTTCGTGCGCAACCCCTGGGACCTGCAGGTGTCGAGCTACCACCACCTCAAGCGCGAGCGCCCGCATCTGCTGGCCGGGCAGGAGGATTTCGAGTCCTTCCTGCGCTGGAAGCTCAATCCCGAGCGGCCCTGGCAGTACCACATCGACACCTCGATCACGCTGCAGACGGATTATCTGGTCGATCTGCGCGGCAAGCTGCTGGTCGACTTTCTGGGGCACTACGAAAGCCTGCATGACGACTGGGCGACGATCTGCTCGCGCCTGAAGATCGGTACGCGCGAGCTGCCGCACAAGCGCAAGGCCACCGATCGCACGAGCGACTACCGCAGCTACTACAGCGATGCGACCGCCGAACTCGTGGCGAAGCACTTCGCGCGCGACATCGAGATGCTGGGCTACCGCTTCGATCGCGCCTGATGTGCGGCATCGCCGGCATCGTCTCGCGTAGCGGCGCGGTCGCCGAAAGCGCGCTGGCCTCGATGGCGGCGCGGCTCACGCATCGCGGCCCCGAGGACACGGGTTTCTACAGCGCCAACGGCTTCGGCATCGCGCATGCGCGCCTGGCCATCATCGACATCGCCGGCGGCCATCAGCCGATCTTCGATGCCGACAAGCGCTACGCCATCGTCTGCAACGGCGAGATCTACAACTTCCCCGAGCTGCGCGCCGAGCTCGAAGCCCTGGGCCGGCGTTTCTCCTGCGACTCCGACAGCGAGATCGCGCTGCAGGCCTTCGCGCAGTGGGGAGCGGAGTCGTTCAAGCGCCTGCACGGCATGTTCGCCTTCGCGCTCTACGACCACGCCACGCGCGAGCTGTGGCTGGTGCGCGATCGTCTGGGCATCAAGCCGCTGTACTACGCCGTGCTGCCCGATCGCATCCTGTTCGGCTCCGAGCTCAAGGCGCTGCTGCCACAGATGCCGAACGTGGAGATCGACGAATCGGCGCTCGCGCAGTACGTGCAGAACCAGTATTCCACGGGCGAGAACACCATCGTGCGCGGCATCCGCCGCGTGCCGGCCGGCCATGCACTGCGCATCGACGCGAACCTGGGCATCGAACGCCAGCGCTGGTGGTCCGCACTTGACGTGCAGCCGCGCCGCATCGACGAGCGAGAAGCCTTGCAGGAGTGGGAGACGCTGATCGCGCAGGTGATGCGCGAGCACGTGCGCTCCGACGTGCCGTATGGCCTGTTCCTGAGCGGCGGCGTCGACTCCGCCGTGCTGTTGGCGCAGTTGCAGCAGCACCAGAGCACGCCGGTGCGCACGTTTTCGATCGGCTGGGCCGAAGCACAGATGCGCGACGAACTCGACGACGCCGGCATGATCGCGCGGCACTTCGGCGCGCAACATACGCCGATCCGTCTGAGTCGCCAGCAGGTGTTCCAGCGCCTGCCGCGCGCCACCTGGGCCGCCGACGATCTGATGCGCGACTACGCCTGCCTGCCCACGCTGGCGCTGTCCGGAGTGCGACGGGCTCGATGTGCAAGTGAGCCTGTCCGCGTGGTTTCGCGAAACGACCGGCGGTGAGCTGAGGCTGGTCGACTTCGACGACGGCGCCGAGGTTACCGCGTGGTACTG
>JALRLM010000545.1 GCA_023254435.1 Hydrocarboniphaga sp. | reverse complement strand
GGAACCGTGAGCGCATGAACGCCGACCTGCCCGGCGGCGACCTTCGGCTGCGTCGCGCCGAACGCCGCGTCGAGCTGCTGGAGCGACTCGTCGAGGACCGCGACCGCGATCTGGTCGTGCACGAGCAGCAAAGCTCGTCGGCCGAAGCCTATCTGTTGGGCCTGGACCAGGCGGTGCCGGGCGCCCTGATCGGCGTCACTCCGGCGGGATTGATCACGCGGGCCAATCGTGGCGCCCACGAATTGCTGGCGCAGGCCGACGGCACGCTGGCCGGTGCCGCCATGAGCCGCTACTGGCCGCAGGCGCCGGCCTTCATCGAGCGCTGCCTCGCGGCCGGCACCCGCACTCTGCGCGACGAGGCCGAGTGGCACGCGCGCGATGGCCGCGTCGTGCCGGTGTGGATCTCGGCCTCGGCCCACCGTGACCGGCTCGGCGCATTGGTGTCGCTCGTACTCGTCGCGCAGGACATCTCCGAGCGCCGCCGGCTCGAAGTGGAGCTGCGCCACGCCCAGAAGCTGGAATCGCTGGGACAGCTGTCGGCCGGCGTCGCGCACGAAATCAACACCCCGATGCAGTTCGTGGGCGACAACCTGCATTTCGTGCGCCAGGCTTTCGCCGACCTGCAACCGCTGCTCGATGCGCTGGCCTCGCCGCAGCAACCGGGCTCGCTGCAAGCGCTGTCGCAGCAGGCCGATCTCGATTTTCTGCGCAAGCGCCTGCCGCGCGCGCTCGACCGCGCGCTCGAAGGCGTGCACCGCGTGAGCCACATCGTCGATGCCATGCGCGCGTTCTCGCATCCACAGACCGAGATGACGGCGGTGGACCTGAACCAGGCCCTGCGCGACACGCTGACCGTGGCCTGCAACGAGTACAAGTACATCGCCGACGTGCACTGCGAATTCGGCGATCTGCCGGCCGTGGTCTGCAACGGCGGCGACCTCAATCAGGTGTTCCTGAATCTCATCGTCAACGCCGCTCACGCCATCGCCGCGCGTGAGCGCAGCGATCATCGTCGCGGCACGATTCGCGTGCACACGCGCTGCGACGGCGATAGCGTGATCGTCGACATCGGCGACGACGGCTGCGGCATCGACACCGCGATTCGTCATCGCGTGTTCGACCCTTTCTTCACTACCAAAGCCGTCGGCCAGGGCACCGGCCAGGGACTGGCGATCGCGCGCAGCATCGTCGTCGAACGCCACGCCGGCAGCCTGTCTTTCGACAGCGCGCCGGGCGTCGGCACCACCTTTCACATCCGACTGCCCGTGCGCGGCCGCGCCGGCGCCAGCGAGTCTTTCGCACCATGACCGAATCCACCCAACGCCTGCGCGTACTCTGCGTCGACGACGATCCCGCCGTGCTCGAAGGCCTGGAGTTGTCGCTGTTCCGCCACTTCGACGTCGTCTGCGCCGATAGCGGCGAAGACGCGCTGCGCCGCCTCTGGCAGACCGAATTCGCCGTCGTGGTCAGCGACATGCGCATGCCCGGCATGAGCGGCGCCGCGCTGCTGGCCGAAGTGCGCGAACGCTTTCCCGACACCACGCGCCTGCTGCTGACCGGCTACACCGACGTCGAGGCGGCGGCGATGGCCGTCAACGAAGGCCAGATCTTCCGTTTTCTAACCAAGCCCTGTCCGCCGCAGACGCTGCTGCGCGCGGTGCAGGACGCCGCCGCGCATCATCGTCTGCTGACGGCCGAACGCGAGCTGCTCGAACGCACCCTGCGCGGTGCCGTGAGTGCGCTGGCCGAAGTGCTCGCACTCAGCGATCCCGAGGCCTACGGCCGCGCCGGCCGCGTGCAGAAGCTGGCCCTGGCGCTGGCACACGAGCCCACGCTGGAACCTTGCCTGCAGCCCTTGTGGCCGCTGGAACTGGCCGCATTGCTCGCCCCGCTGGGACGCGTCAGCCTGCCGGCCGAACTGCTCGCGCGTCAGGCCCGCGGCGAAGCGCTCGGCGACGTGGACAAGCGCGCGCTGCAACTCGTGCCCGAAGTGACCGATCGCCTGCTCGCCTCGATTCCAAGACTGGAACCCGTGCGCGATCTGCTGCGTATCGCCGCCGGCGGCAGCGTCACCAACACCCGCCTCGATGCGCTGCAATCACAGCGCGGCGGCGAGATCCTGCGCCTGGCCACCGATTGCGTGGAGCTCGAAGCCTGCGGCGATACCAGCGCCGTCGCGCTCGCACAGCTGCGTACGCGGCGCCACGACTACGGCGAAGCACTGTTCGCCGCACTGGAACGCATTCGGGGAGAACAGGATCAGGCCTGCGAGATTCGCAGCCTGCCGGCGAAACTGCTCAAGGTCGGCATGGTGCTGTGCGACGACCTGATGCTGCAGGCCGGACAGCGGCTGGTGCCGCGCGGTTTCGAAGTGACGGCAGGACTGGTCGAGCGGCTGCGCAACCTGCGCCCCGGCTCGCTCAAGGAACCGGTGCGCGTCATGCTGCCTGCGGCGAGCGCATACAAAACGACCGCCGATCAGGCTTCTGCCTGAGCGGCGGTCGCTTGCGACCGAGGCGCGATCAGCTGGTGGTGTTGGGCGCGGCGACGGCGCGCCACAGCATGTCGAACAGCGCATCGCTCTGCGCAGTGAGCGATTCCTGCGTGCCCTTGTCGACGTAGCTCTGCACGAGGCGGAACAGGATGCCCTGCAGATAATCGAGCAGGATGCCTTCGCTGACGTCGGTGCGCAGCAGGCCGGCGCTGCGACCCTCGCTGAGCAGGCGCGCCAGCGGGTCGAAGATGTCGGGATAGCGATAGGCCTTGTTCTGCTTCCAGGTATTCAGATAGAGCGCATTCATGATCATGGGCATGACCTTGGGATTGCGCTCGAAGAAACCCAGCACGCTGTCGAACATGCCACGCAGCTTGACCTTGGTGTCGCCCGAGGAACCCAGATGCGGCAGCATCTCGAGCGCCAGCTGGCCGAGCCAGAAATCGAGTCCCGAGAACAGCAGCGCTTCCTTGCTGCCGTAATACTTGTAGATGGTCTGCAGGCTCACGTTGGCACCGCGGGCGATCTCGATGAGACCGATGCGGTGAAACTCGCGTGCCGAAAAAATCTCCAGCACGGTGTTGTCGATCCTCACACGGGTATCCGGATCGAGACGGGTCAGGTCAGGCAGGTCGGTGGCAGTTAGCATGTTGTTATCGCTCTGATGGCTTCTTTAATGGAAATTACGACTCCTCTGGTAATGACTATGTAACGGGGAACGACCCGTTACAAGAACCGTTCATCCACTGACTTTTCGGTAAGACAAGTCCGTCACAGTCAGCCCGGCCACAGCTGACACGCGCCAGCATGAGCCTCGATCAGGCGCATGGACGGGAGCACGACGATGTTCGGAATGCTGATGAACTGGATGAAGGCGCAGCGGATCCTGCCCTCCATTTCCGACACCGAGCGCCAGGCGCTCGAAGCCGGTTCGGTCTGGATCGACGGCGATTTCTTTCGCGGACAGGCCGATTTCAAGCGCATCCTCGCTGAACCTTATTCAAAACTGCCGGCCGAGGAACAGGCGTTTCTCGACGGTCCGGTCGACGAACTGCTACGCCAGGTCGATCGCTACGAGGTCTCGCGCACGCGGCGCATCCCCGACGAAGTCATCGAGTTCATCAAGCGCAACGGCTTCATGGGCCTGTTGATTCCCAAGCAGTACGGCGGCCGCCAGTTCTCGACGCTGGGCGTGTCCACCGTGCTGGCCAAGCTCAATACCTGGAACTCGGCCGTTGCGACTTACGTCACAATTCCGAACTCGCTCGGCGCAGGCGAACTGATCATCCACTACGGCACGCCGGCGCAGAAAGACCACTATCTGCCGAAGCTGGCCAGCGGCGAATACGTGCCCTGCTTCGGCCTGACCGAACCCACGGCGGGTTCGGATGCCGCGAGCATCAAGGCCGATGGCCTGGTG
>JALRLM010000437.1 GCA_023254435.1 Hydrocarboniphaga sp. | reverse complement strand
GACCTCGCTGCAGTCGATCGCACTGGGGCCGGCGCTGAAAGACTTCATGGGCAACGACAAGCTCAGCGGCACGGGCACCGTGAACCTCGACATCACCACGGCCGGCAAGACCGTGGGCGAGGCGCGCCAGGCGCTCAACGGCAGCGTCGGTCTCAACTTCAAGAACGGCGCGGTCAAGGGCTTCAACCTCGGCGAGATGATCCGCAAGGGCAAGGCCATGCTGAGCGGCCAGCAGTACGCCGCGCCCGCAGAGCCCGTGGAAACCGACTTCGCCAGCATCGATTTCACCGGCCAGCTCGTCAACGGCGTGCTCAAGTCCAACTCGCTCGATGCGCGCAATCCGCTGCTGCGCGTGGGTGGCGAAGGCGAAGTGGATCTGGTCAACGAAACTTTCAACTACACCGCCAAGCCCACCATCGTCGAAAGCAGCAAGGGACAGGGCGGCCGCGGGCTCGAGGAACTCGGCGGCGTCACCGTGCCGATCAAGCTCACCGGCACGTTCGCCGCGCCCAAGTACAAGATCGATCTCGCCAGCGCCGTGCGCGCCCGGGCCAAGGAGGAGGTCAAGCAGCAGCTCGACGTGCGCAAGGAAGAGCTGCAGCAGAAGCTCAACGACAAGTACGGCGACAAGATCAACGAAAAGCTGGGCCCCGGCGGACTCGCGCCGGCGCTCGAAGGCCTGTTCGGCAAGAAGAAAAAGAAAGAGACGCCGCCCGCGCAGGAGCAGCCGGCAACGCCCGCCGAGCCGCAACCCGAGCAGAAGCAGGACGAGAGTGCGCCCAGCAGTCCCTGATTGCGGGCCGGTACGCGCGACGCTGATCGTCGCCGCGCTGCTGGCCGCGCTCTGGCCGGCGTCGTCGCAGGCCGTGACCGTCGATGCGCTGACGGTGACCAAGAAGGGCCCGCGCTACCGCGTCGACATGCAGGTGAAGCTCGACGCCACGGCCGGCAGGGCATTCGACGTGTTCACGCACTACGACAACCTGCCGCGCATCAACGGTGCGGTGAAGCAGGTTCGGCCGCTGCCCGGCGCAGCGGCCGATGCGCAACGGCTCTATACGCAGATGCGGCTGTGCTTCTCGTTCTTCTGCCGCTCGCTCGAGCAGGTGCAGGACATGCGCGCGACGCCCACGGCCGATGGCGGCAGCCTGTCGGCCAGCGTGGTGCCGGCGCAAAGTGATCTGCACTACGGCCAGGCCGACTGGAGCGTGGGCCGCTGCGCGCAGGGCACCGAGACCTGCCTGAGCTTCGTCGCCGAGCTGGAACCCAAGTTCTGGATTCCACCGCTGATCGGCCCCTGGGTCATGGAGCGCAAACTGCGTCAGGAGGCGATACAGACCTCCGAAGGCATCGAGCGGCTGGCGCGCGCCGCCGCGCCATGATGTGCCACCATCGCGTGTGAGCAACACGCATCCCGACTTCGCCGAACGCCTGCTGGCCTGGTTCGATCAGCACGGCCGCAAGGACCTGCCCTGGCAGCACCCGCGCGAGCCTTACCGCGTCTGGCTGTCCGAGATCATGCTGCAGCAGACCCAGGTGGCGACGGTGATTCCGTACTTCCACCGTTTTCTGCAGCGCTTCCCCACCGTACAGGCGCTGGCCGCGGCGCCCATCGACGACGTGCTGCAACTGTGGGCGGGCCTGGGCTACTACGCCCGCGCGCGCAACCTGCATCGCTGCGCCCAGGCCGTGGTGGAACTGCACGGCGGCAGCTGGCCGCGCGATATCGACGCGATGATCGCCCTGCCCGGCATCGGCCGATCGACCGCAGCGGCGATCCTGTCGCAGGCCTTCGGCGACCGCCACGCCATCCTCGACGGCAACGTCAAGCGCGTGCTGGCGCGCCACGCCGGCATCGACGGCTGGCCCGGACTGCCGGCCGTGCAGCACAAGCTCTGGCGCATCGCCGAGTCGCTGCTGCCGCAGGCCCCGCTGGCGGCGCGCATGGCCGACTACACGCAGGCGATCATGGATCTGGGTGCGCAGCTGTGCAGCTCGCGCAAACCGGCCTGCCCGCGCTGCCCGGTGAGCGAGGATTGCGTCGCCCTGCGCGAATCGCGAGTGAGCGAACTGCCCGCGGCCAAGCCGCGCAAGGCCCGCCCGCAGCGCCAGGCCTGGCTGCTGCTGGTCGAGAACGCGCGCGGCGAGCTGCTGATGGAACGCCGTCCCCCCAGCGGCATCTGGGGTGGCCTGTGGTGCCCGCCAACGGTCGAACACGGCGCCGACTGGCGCGCGACGCTGGCCGAACGCTACGGACTGTCCGCAGGCGAGGCCCAGGCCCTGAGCCCGGTCCACCACGGTTTCACGCATTACGACCTGGAACTGTTGCCTCTGCGCCTGCGCGCCCGTCCGGACACGGCAGGTCGTATCGCAGACGCCTCGGCCGCCTGGATTACAATGCGCGACTCCGCCGCCCTGCCCGGCCTGCCGGCGCCGGTGCGCAAGCTGTTTGATGCGGCTTATTTCTCGACACCCGATCTGCTGAGTTCCCCATGTCCCGAACCGTCCACTGCGTGAAGCTCGACGCCGAGGCCGAAGGCCTAGACCGCGCCCCCTACCCCGGCGCACTCGGCCAGCGCATTTACGACAACGTCTCCAAGGCCGCCTGGCAGCAGTGGCTGCAGCACCAGACCCGCCTGATCAACGAATACCGCCTGCAGCTCGCGGACGCCGAAGCGCGCAAGTTCCTGGCGCAGGAGATGGAGAAGTACTTCTTCGGCGGCGGCGAGCTGGCCCAGACCTCCTACGTTCCGCCCCCGGCCAAAACTTCTTGACGCCCAGCCACTTCGCCGCTTTAATACGCGGCCTCGCGCAACCCCACCCGGGTTGAATCAGGCGAGATTCCTGTCCCGCCCCAGCGCGAATGCAGTTCAAGGGGCCGAATAGCTCAGTTGGTAGAGCAGGGGATTGAAAATCCCCGTGTCGGCGGTTCGATTCCGTCTTCGGCCACCATCCTCGTTTCCCCAGCAGTCCCCAATAGTCCCGAAGCCCTTGGTTTTCAGGGACTTTCTGTCGCGCCACAGTTCTCAGCGGTTCTCACTGGTCCCCAAGCATCCACCGATGTTCGGGGGTATCGGCGGGGGTACTCGCAACCCTTGGGGGTATCGCCGGCTGAGCTTGGCTGCTCCATACCGGCGCGCAGGACCTCGGCGATATCCCGGTTGACCGGAGCCATGTCACCGCCGGCTCGGGCGATGTGCCGGAACAGGTCCATGACCTGGCGATCATCGACTTGAATGTCGACCTTCACCGGCGCACCATCTTCTGGCGGTGGGAGCGCAAAGTTGGCTGGCGCGGACGCCTATAGCCGATGGCGGCACCCTGGTGCAGGTCCGCATGCATGGGCAGGGTGAGACCTCCCACCGCCCTATTCCTCATCAACGGGTCGCACGTATCTCAGCGTGCCGACCCGTTGCTCGTTCAGGCGCTTGGCATCGCTCTGCATGATGTTCCACAGCACCGTGCCGTCGCGGTTGACCAGCGCCACCACCAGCAACTGCCGACTCCCTTCAAATAGCCCGATGTACCGCGTCCGCAGTGTGCCGTCGTCATACTCGGTCAGATAGACCTCAAACGGCCGCGCCAGCGTCGCCAGCATGAAAAGCCCGTAGCGCTCGCGCGCGTCGTCTCGCTTCTCGACCAAGTGGACCAGCTTTTTGTAATCGATCCGCACCGTTTCGAGCGGGGTTTGAACGGTCTTAAAAGGCCGCTCAATCGACACACCAACGGCGTCGGCCAGGATCTTCAGTGCCTGGGCCTCCGTGTCCCCGCGCGGCAGAATCGGTGGTGCGGGCTCGCGTTGCGCAACGTTGCGAAGGTCTGGCCGGTCGGCATCCCGCCAAGTGGGTTGGCCAGGGAGCGCACGTGCATTGCCCGGCTTGGGTGGCGTGCCTGGCGGCGTCTCGTAGCCATCCCACCGCCCCTGGTTGAAGCCAAACCCTGGATCAGTGCGCATCGCCGTGCGGCGCACGTCGAGCTTCCAGTCCGGCCCCTCGCCGTCGACGAACTTCGGGTCCTGGTCGGGCTCCCAGAACATGACCTGGCCGCGCTCGACCTTGGGATATCCGTCGCGACTCAATCTCTCCCACGTCCAGCATGATTTGCTGGTGCAGCGTCTCGTCGTTCGCATGGTGACGCGTGCCGACACTCGATTGGCGCTCTCCGCTCGGCAGATTTCGTATAGCAAGCGCGAGCTCGGCAGGGGCATCCCGATGACCTCCACGAAGGTGCCCGATGCGCTGCTGATCGATGACCTACCGGGAGAAACGCGGCGCACCGCGGTAGAAGTACAGGAGAGCCCCGAATCGGACTCCGTGGCGGAACGCAAGCTTTCCCAATACTTTGAAGCGATCGTGCGCGGTGAGGTGTACGGAGTGGTGTATGCGTCGACGTCTCAGGCTCGGCTCGATCAGGTACAACGCATCTGGCATAGCGATTTGCGGCGCTGGTGGTACAACACTGACCAGAAGCAATGGCACCCGTCGCACCACGGTGATTTTCAGGACGACGACGGGATCAAGAACACTCGCCTGGGGCTCGTGAACGTCAACGAGTTGGCGACCAACCTGTATCAGTATGCGGTGCTGTAGAAGGTGACGACGGGGTGCAGGGGCGGCGCCCCTGCGAAAGGCCGAAGGCCGGCACCTGGATGTTGACCACGGAAGACCTATCTCACGCACCCTGGCGAGAACCTTCCTCTTCCCTTAACGGTGGCAGGCATCCTTTATGCCGCAGGTGAAGAAGCTTCACTCCGATCGTGTTCTGCCGATTTCCCGTGTGCATCGCCACCATCATGGCCGACATACCGGATAGCCCGTTGGAGTTCTTGAGAGTCTGTATCGCGCCCTCGATCTCGTTGCCCCTCATGCGTTGAACCACAGGCCAAATGCCGCTGTGGATGTAGGAATTCAGAGCCGGCCATGCTGCGGTCTTGAACTCCGCCAACTGGCGATGAAGCTCTGCTGGCGCCTTTGCCTGAATACCTCTCAGCATGTCGTTTACCGACAGTGCGTTGGTCGGGTCTTTCGATAGGCCGCCCGGCTGAAGAGCTACTACGGACTGCACCCAGTCGTCGGTCGCGGCGTAGTGAATCCAGACGATCCGGATGATGGCGTCGAGCTGCACCCGCAGCAGGGCAATTGCCGATGCGAGGTGGCCACGCTCCACCAGCATCTGTACGGATCGGCCATGCTCGAAGACCAAGTCGCACATCGAAACGAGCAGGATCGACCGAGGCGAGCCATTGTTCTCTGCATCGGTCAATAGATCGTGCAAATCGCGATCGAAGGCCGCGCTTTGGTCTAGCAGGTCATCGAGCACCAAACTCACGTCAAGATCGTCGACTGGTCTTTCATTTCAAGCGCAAGCGTTCGACCTTCTCGGTCATCACCCCGTTTGACCACCGCCAGCGATGAAACACCGTCACCGAGCCGTCCTTTTCCTCGAAACGCAGTTCTGGCAACTTTCGAGCGCCAGCGTACTGCGAATCCATCACGACCGGTCGCGTATCACCCAGGTCTATGGTTGGAGGTGGTGCCCAAACCGGTGGTGACGGCGGTGCCTGCACGGGCATCGTCCGCGGCTCCGGGCTCGGCGTGGGAGTCGACGGTTGCTCGATTAACGACGGTTGTGTCTGGCGGCGACACCACCGCCAGGCCGTCGCATCCAAAGTGAGATAACGGCGCAGGTCGCCCAGCGACTGCAACGACGCCAGCTTTTCCGGTGGGATGAATAGTGTCAGGTCGAACTGGCCGTCCTCGTTGACTGCTCGGGTGTCTCGGGCCTCGACCCAGATCCGCAACTCGCTGCCGTCCGGCAGTTTCAGCAAGGCGTCGGTGAAGTCGTCCACCATCGCTGATTCGAACGGCAGCCGTTCGATCCCATCCTCCTCGCCCGGGAACAACTTTGGACCAGGCGTGATAGTCGGCAGAGGGACGGATCCTGATTGCGCCAAGGCAGCCACAACGGCTGCCTTAATGGAAGCCATCGCACACTGGCGCCGATCATTGCCTTCGAGATGCCGAAAATGTGGCCGCTTCTTGTAAACCCGGCTTTCGGCATTCACTGCTTCGAGCGGTTCATCGCAGCCTGGGCATATCCGGTTGCAGTTTTGGCCGGTCTTTCCCTCGCGGACATGACGCAGCTGCCGGGTCTCGGCATCTAGGGCAAAGACCAGGGTTTCGTCAGGGGCGATGGACATGTTTCATGAGATGCGAGCGACTTATCGACCTTCTCACGAAAATCAGCATTGAAATGCGAACGCGGTCAATGACCGTCATGACTTTCCAGCTAAGCGGTTACGGTCTCGCGCCTCGCGGGGCGGCTGCTTCGCGCGGACCAAGGCCGGCAGCCTTTGATTCCGTCAGCAGTTTCAACCAGATCCTTGGCAAACAGCTCTTCGCGCCAGGAGGTCGGCTTTACGAGGTCTGCCTCGCTTCCGCTGAATGGCTAGACCGGGCGCTGGAGTCGGATCTTTGAAACCACCGCCCGCCTCGTTGGTCGCGCCACCAGCTGTCTGCTCGTAACCACGAACCCACTCGATAACACTGCTGAGCAACCAACGCCGACCGAGAACACCAGGAATCTGGATGGCCGGTGGCATCGGATGCGCGATGGCGTAGCCCCATCTGTCTTCGCAGCGCGTTCGCTCCCCCATGCAAAGAGCCGCCCCGTTGTCGGGGCGGCTCTTGGGTGCTCCTGGCATTACGCCGGATAATTAGCGGCGATAGTCCACATAGCGATAACGGTCGTCGTTGCGATGATCATGGCGATGGTCGTGATCGCGGTGATCGTGACGGTCGTGGCGGTCATAACGCGAACGCTCGTAGCCGCGACGATCGTCATAGCGATAGCGATCGTTCTCGCGATCCTTCTTCTTGTCGTCGTAGTGGTCACCCACCGCGACGCCGAGACCCGCGCCGGCAACCGCGCCGATCGCGGCGCCCTGATTGCCGCCGACGCTGTGGCCAACGACACCACCCAGGACCGCACCGATCAAACCACCGGTGGTCTTCTCGCCTGCGAAGCTGGGGGCGGACATACCGGCCATCAGAGCAGCGGTGAGGACGATGGCGGGCTTGAGAATCTTGTTCATGGTGACGCTCCTGTCTGTTTCTCGCCCAGAGATCGTCTGGCGATTGATGACAGGCTAAAGGCGGATTGAGCAGAGAATGTGCAGCGATGATGGAACTTGAAATGCCACATTTGCTGGCGTTTGGGTTCCGCTTACGTTCAGCTCGATTGCGGCACTTGAGGTTTCAGATCACCTTGTTTCGCGAGCTGCGATGCAAGCTCGCTCAGCTGACGATAAGCGGCGGCGATCGAAGGGTTCCATGCCTCGAGCGCAGCGAACTGCTCACGCACGACGGCCTGGTCGCCTCGTGCGGCAGGGCCGGTCAGTGCGTTCGCAGGCCCCATACAGACAACGTTGCGCGCAGCTTTCTCCAGCAAGGCCTGCGTCAGATCCGCGTGCAGCGATGCGGGCACTTCGGTGCTGCGCCACAGTTCGATGGCAATCGCCTGCAGCACCGGAACGAAATTGCTCGAGAACACCGCGGCAGCGTGATACAGCGGCTTCTGCTGCGGCGACAGATCGAAGCAACGCGCACCGATTTCCTCGAAAGCCTGCCTCAGCAAAACCTCCGCCGCTGCATCGCCTTCGATGCCGCAAGGCGTGCCGGCGAACTGCGCGAGTGCGGACGCCGGATCGGCGAAGCTCATTGCTGGATGTACGCTGGCCGCATGCCAGCCGCGATCGATCAACGCCCTAAGCAATGTACTCGAGTGAAAGCCACTGCAATGAAACACCGTGGCGGGCGCGTGATTTTGAAGTGCGATCTCGCAGGCCGCAGCTTCGATCGCCGCATCGGGCGTTGCGATCATCCATACGTCCGCCGTGCGCAGGCCTTGCATCGAATCGACCGCGCGCCCACCACCGATGAAGTCGACGGCCGCTGCGGCACTACGAGGACTCAAGACATCCCCGATCTCGAAGCAGGCGCTCTCGTGCCAGAGCCGCGCAAGCGTGCGCCCGACGCGACCGCATCCGACGATATTGAGCGCGCGCGACACTTCAGCCATTGCCGAAGCGCCTTTCGGACGCGGCCAGCTGCCTGGCTTTTTCCACTTCGCGATTGCGCGGCGGTGCCAGAGTGACCAGCGAATGCACGAGCGCGCTCGCCGCTTCGGTCACCTGCTCGATCGCAAGCTCGAACGCCGCTTCGTTGAGCTTGGATGGCTTGTTGAACCCGCTGAGCTTGCGCACGAACTGCAAGGCCGCTGCGCGAATCTCGTCGTCGCTGGCGGGCGGCTCGAAATTGAACAGGGTTTTGATGTTGCGGCACATGACGTCGCCTTCTGTCGTGGGTCCACGACTAGCCTAAGCAAACCCGACCCGCCTTGCTGCGCCACATCGCAGCCCAGCGCAATCGCGATCATCTTCGGCCCCAAGCAAAAGGCGCGATGCCCGCTGCCGCGGACACTGCGCCTCGAGGCATTGCCTGTTGCGCGCTTACTTCACGAGCTTCCAAAGCCGGGCCAGACTCTGGGCGCCATCGGTGCCTTGCACGCTGCCGAAGGTCTTGCTGGCCGCCTCTTTCTTGCCGGCCATGACCTGCGCCACGCCCAAGTGCAGCCTGGCCTGGTCGGCCGACTTCAGCCCGCCCTTTTTGATGCCTTGTTCGATCAGTGCGATGCCCTTGTCGCCCTGGCCGTAGGTCACCAGGTTGAAGCCGGTAGCCACGAGTGCGTCGCCCGTGGTCTGCGCGGCCGCAGCCTTCTCGCCTTCGGCCAGCGTCGCCTGGTCTTCGCCGAGCTTCTTGGCGACCAGGTCCTTGAGGCGCTGGTGACGCGCGGCATCGGGGCCTTGGCCGAGCAGCTTCTTGGCGTAGCCCTCGTCGACGAAGGTCTTGGCTTCGGACGGGTAGCCGGCCTGCAGCGCAAGCTGCGCGGCTTCCATGTAGTCGCCGGCCTTGCTCATGGTGCCGGTGGCCTGGCGCAGACGGTACACGTCGAGCGTGAGGTTCTGCGAGAAGCCCGGCTGCGCGCTCGTGCGGACGATCAGGTCCAGCCAGTATTCCTTCTTCGGCGTGTACGTGACGATCTTTTCGAGCGCGGCCGTATAGGCCTTCATGTCGTTCTGCTTGAGCGCACAACTGGCCAGCAGTTGCAGCTGCGTGTCGCTGGGCGCCTTGCCGACCGCTTCGAGGGCGTTGATCTGGCTCGTGAGTTCGGCGCCGGCGGCGGCGTACTGGCCGGCCAGGTAGAGGCTTTGCGCGGACAGGCCGAGGGTGTCGGCATTGCTGCCACCGGCGGCCTTGTACTGCTTGATGGCGTCGGCGGTCCTGGCGTAGTCCTTGGCGCTGTAGGCGATCTTCACGTAGGCGTCGAGGCGCTGCAGCTTTTCGCCAGCCGGCAGCTCGGGCGATGCGAGGATGTCGTCGTAGGCGGACAGGGCAGTCTTGTAGTCGCCCTGGCCCAGCGCAGCCGATGATTTGAGTTGGGCGATGACGTAGGCCTCGTAGGGGCTCAGCTTGCCCTTGCCGGCCGCTTCGGCGGCGGCGATCTTGGCCGAGGCGCCCTTGTAGTCTTTCGACTGCAGGGCTTTCTGCGCGTCCTGCAGCGGCGCGCCCACTTCGGCGCTGATGGTTTGCTTGCCGGCGGCGAAGGCGGCGGTCTGCGCCGCCATGAGCAGGACGAGAGCCGGGAGGCGGGCGTGCTTGAAAGTGGGGGTCATGGTTTGCCTGTGCTCACATGAATGGTTCGTTGCCGACGATGCCGATCTTGGTGACGTTGTTGCGCTGCGCGCTGGCCAGTACGCCGGCAGCATATTGGCACTCGACCAGCTTATTCGGGCAGATGTGGAATTCGCTCTGCCGCTCCACCGCCGCATGCCCTTCGCGACGGAAGCTCGCTTCCAGCGTGGCCCGGTCCATCGGCTGGCCGTTCCACAAGATCGTACCGTCGAAGTCGATCTCCAGGTCCACCGCCGGCGGTGATATCGCGTCCGTCGGCGGGTTGTTAGCCTGCGGCCTATCCAGCTTCACCGCGTGCGTCTGGTTCGGGATGCCCCACACGGGGCCGAACAGACTCACCAACGGAGCCGTCGAGCCCACCGTCGCCAGCACGGCCAGGCCCGCCCCGCAGCTTGCTCTTCAACTCGTCGAACCTCAGATCGGTGTACGCGCACGCAAGACCCCAGGCCACGCCTACTGCGGCAGGGCGTAGGCGATCACGTAATCGCCCACCGGCGTCTCCATGAAGTGATGGCCCGCGGCGACGATGACCAGGTACTGTCGACCGCCAGCTTCGTACACCATGGGATTGGCCTGGCCGCCCGCGGGCAGTTCGTCCTGCCACACGGTCTTGCCGGTTTCGATGTCGATGGCACGAATCAGATCGTCGGTGGCCGCGGCGATGAAGATCAGGCCGCCCGCCGTCACCGCCGAGCCGCCGTTGTTGGGCGTGCCGATTTCAATCGGCAGACCCGAGCGGATGCCGAAGGGTCCGTTGCCGCGCGCGCTGCCATAGGGCCGATCCCACAGCGTGCGGCCGCTGGCCAGATCGATGGCGCGTAGTCCGCCGTAGGGCGGCTGCTTGCACAGCAGCTTGGTGAAGCCCAGCCGCCAGCCCGCGTTGACGTCGATGGCGTAAGGCGTGCCGGCCTGCGGATCGCCCTGGCCTTCGGCACCACCGGTGTCGAGATGGCCGAGTTCGTCACGCGGCTTCCAGCCGTAGGCATCGGCCTTGTCGCGCGGCACCAGCAGGTTGTAGTTGGGCATGTCGTTGTAGTTGGCCACGATCACGCCGCGCTGCGGATCGATGGCAATGCCGCCCCAGTCCGAACCGCCGTTGTAGCCCGGATACTCGATGCTGCGCCGCTCGGATTCCGGCGGCGTATACATGCCGTCGTAGGCAGCGCGACGGAACTGGATGCGACACACCAGCTGGTCGATCGGCGTGATGCCCCACATGTCGCGCTCGGTGAGCGCCGGCCTGGCCAGCGTGTGATAGAGCGAAAACGGCTGCGTGGCGCTGCGCTTCTCGGGCTCCAGGCCACCGCCGGGCACTGCGCGCTCCTCGACGCCCGTCAGCGGCTTGCCGCTGCGGCGATCGAGCACGTACACGTCACCCTGCTTGCTCGGCAGGATCACCGCCGGCACCGGGCCGGCGTCGGTCGGGAAATCGACCAGCGTCGGCTGCGAGCCGAGGTCGTAGTCCCAGACATCGACGTGCGTGGTCTGGAAATTCCACACCGGCTTGCCCGTGGTGACATCGAGCGCGACCAGCGAGGTCGCGTACTGGTTCTCGACCTCGCTGCGCGAGCTGCTCCAGTAGTCGGCGGCGGAATTGCCCATCGGCAGGTAGACGTAGCCGAGCTGCTCGTCGCCCGATGCCGTGGTCCACATGTTGGGCGTGCCGCGCGTGTAGGTCTGGCCCGGCGGCGGCGCACCGCTCCAGTCCGGATGCGTCATGTCCCAGGCCCAGCGCAGCGCGCCGGTGACCGCGTCGTAGCCCTGGATCACGCCCGACGGTGCGTCGCGGCGCTGGCCGTCGAGCACCTGGTGTCCGGTGACGACGACGCCGCGCACGATCACGGGCGGCGAGTTGATCGACACGTAGCCGGGCGGCGTGTGGCCCATGCCGGTCTTGATGTCGACTTCGCCGTTGCTGCCAAAGCCCGTGCAGGGTTTGCCGGTCTGCGCATCGACGGCGATCAGTCGGCCGTCGAGCGTGCCTTCGATGATGCGCGTGGCGCAGCTGGCATCGGCGGGCGGTGGCGCGACCGGCGCTGGCGCGGCAGCCGCCTGCGCCTCGACTTCGGAGCCCGGCTCGGCTCCCGCAGCGTCGGCCACACCATCGTCGCCGGCGATCGGCTCGCCGGTCGTCACCACGGGCGGCGGCGGCACGGCGTAATAGCTCACGCCACGGCAGGCGGCGGTGTACGGAATCGCCTGCTCGGGCACCTTGGGGTCGTAGCGCCAGCGCTCGGCGCCGGTGGCCGCATCGAGGCTGATCAGCACGTTGTGCGCGGTGCACAGGTACAGGCTGTCGCCGACCTTGATCGGCGTGGTTTCGGCGCCCCAGCGATGCTCGGGCAGATCGCCCGTGCGGAAAGTCCAGGCGCGCTTGAGCTGGGCGACGTTGTCGCGGTCGATCTGCGTCAGCGAGGAATAGCGCGTGGCCTGCTGCGTGCCGCCATAGGCCGCCCAGTCGGCGCCGGCCGGCTGGTTGGCGGGCTGCGCGACGCCGCGGGTGGCGGCCGGCATCGCCGCGTTCGCCGGCGCTTCGACAGCCACGGCCACATCATCACCGCGGGTGACGCCGTGAGGCACGAAGGCCAGCGCGAAGGCGGCGATGAACACGAGGATGAAGGCACCGGCCAGGCTCCAGGCCGATCGCAGCCTGGGGCCGCGCTCCAGCCAGGGCGACCACAGCGCCACGACGATGCCCAGACCCATGAGCAGGCCCAGGCGCGGCACCCAGCGCCAGTAGTCGAAGCCCGATTCCCAGGCCGTCCACACCGCGGTGGCGAGCAGCACCAGGTAGTAGCACCAGGCGCCGTAGCGGCTGCGCCGCATCAGCATGAGGCCCGACAGCATCAGGCCCAGGCCGGCCAGCACGTAGTACCAGGACCCGCCCTCGGCCAGCAGCCAGAGACCACCGGCACCCAGCGTCAGTCCGAGCAGGAAAATGATCAAACCCAATAGAAACGACATTACGGCCTCCATGCCAAAGCCTGCGAAGGCGGCACGTCGATGCGTCCGCCGCCTTTATTCCCGAATCAGTGCCGTCCCGGTCC
The DNA here is from genome assembly GCA_023254435.1 of Hydrocarboniphaga sp. Classification (GTDB taxonomy): domain Bacteria; phylum Pseudomonadota; class Gammaproteobacteria; order Nevskiales; family Nevskiaceae; genus Hydrocarboniphaga. Next base: position 7,747 of record JALRLM010000437.1, on the reverse strand, counting down.
GGCACGGCGAAGCGGCCGTAATGTGGCGATGCGCAGGTTGCCGAGGGCTGAAGCGCGGCTTGCGCGAAGCCGACGCGCGCTCAGCCCGGCTCGTGCAGCAGGGCCGCGATCTGCGGCAGCACGGTGGCCGCGCTGCTGCGCAGGCGATGCGCGTACCAGTCGTCGAGCGGCGTGGCCTGAGGGTTGATCTGCACGAGCTGCGCGCCGGCACGCGCCGCGCGCTGCGGCAGTTCGGCGGCCGGATACACCAGGCCCGAGGTGCCGACGGTGATCCACAGATCGCAGTCGTCGGCGGCGGCGGCCGCGCGCTGCAGAACATCGGCGGGCAGGCTCTCGCCGAACCAGACCACGCCGGGACGCACGGGCGCCGCGCAGGCCACGCAGGCCGGCGGCGCCAGACGACGTCCGCCCTCGGGCTCGCCGGGCCAGACCGTGGACAGCGCATGCGCCTGCCCGCAACGGCTGCAGCGCGGCGCATGCAGGCTGCCGTGCAGATGCAGCACCTCGCGACTGCCGGCGCGCTCGTGCAGATCGTCGACGTTCTGCGTGATGAGGGTCATTCGTCCGACATGACGCTCGATCGCGGCGAGAGCAACATGGCCCTCGTGAGGCTGCGCCTGCAGCGCGCGCAGACGCCGCCATTCGTACCAGCCCCAGACCAGGGCGGGGTCACGGCGAAAGGCCTCGGGCGTGGCGAGACGCTCGGCCTCGTACTGCGACCATAGGCCAGTCAGCGCATCGCGGAAGGTGGGAATGCCGCTTTCGGCCGACATGCCCGCGCCCGTGAAAACGACCACGTGGCGGGCCTTGCCCAGGGTGTCGCGGACTGAATCGAGGAAAGTGCGCATGGCAAAAAATTCATCCCTGGTTTGTGACGCCGATCGCACTCTTAACCGATAATGGCGATCTCGTGCGATTCGTCGATCAGCACAGTGTCGACACAACCCAACGGTGAATTCCTGCATCCATCTATGACGGCCGATCGGACAATGCTGGCCCTCTCTGACCCGAACGGCGCTATGGACTTCAGATTTCCACCCGAATGAGTCGTCACTCGCATTCCCCCTGGCGGCACCTGAGTGTCCGCGCGCGTCTGCTCGGCCTCACCGCCAGCCTGTTCCTGGCTTTCGTCGCGGGCAGCCTGCTGCTCACTTTCCTGGTGGAGCGCAACCACGGCGACCAGATCGCCGGTGTCGAGCAGTCGCGGCGCTTCCAGGCCATTCTCGACACCGAGCAGGCCATGGGCCTGTACCGCCATCACGGCAGCCAGATCAACGCCGCCTCGATGCTCGGCGACGCCGACAAGGAGCGTCTGGCCCGCGCGGCCTACGCCGACTCCCGCCATGCGCTCGACGAGCGGCTGCAGGTGCTCGGCGGCTTCGATCGCAACAGCCACGACATCGTCAGCGGCGCCCTCGACGAGATTCCGGACTACACCGAACAGGTCATGGCGGCGCTACGCACCGGCCATCAGGTTGAGTCGGCGCCCGCTTTGGCCGAGCTGCAGCGTCGCCTGGACCTGATCGAGGACACGCTGCAGAGCGCGCGCCGTCGCGAGCTGGACACGTTGCAGCAGATCCAGCGCCGCGCCTTCGAGCGCGCCAACGTCGCCCGCCACGTCGGCCTGGGCCTGACGCTGGTCATCGTCGTCAGCGGCGTGCTGCTGATCGTCACCGTGGTGCGCTCGATCCTGCGCCCCCTGCGCATCACCACCGAGGCGATCCGTCAGGTCAACTCGGGCGCGCTCGACATCGACCTGCCACCGCCGCGTCGCGACGAGTTCGGCGAGATGGCGCAGGCGATCCGCCATTTCCGTGATCGCGCCGAAAAGCTCGAGCGCCTGGCCTACTACGACACGCTGACCGGCCTGGGCAATCGCGAGCGGCTCGAGGAGACGCTGGAGCGCACCGTGGCGCTGTGCGAGAAAGCCGGCCGCAAGGAGCGCTGCTTCGCGCTGGTGGCACTCGACCTCGACAATTTCGCCTCGATCAACCAGCGCCTGGGCCATCGCCTGGGCGACCGCTATCTCAGCGAAGCGGCGACGCGCCTGCAGCGCTTCCTGCCACCCGAGGTCGCCCTGTTCCGCCACAGCGGCGACAAGTTCGCCGCCGTGGTCGAGGCCAGCGAAGGCGAGGCCAGCTTCGAGGACCGCCTCAAGAGCCTCGCCGACGTGGTGCTGCGCGGGGTCTCCGAGCCCTATCTGATCCCCAATCACCTGCTCAACATGTCGGTGTCGATGGGCATCTCCATCTATCCCGAGGACGGCTCCACGGTCGAGCAGATTTTCGCCAGCGCGCAGTCGGCGGTGATCGCGGCCAAGCAGAGCGGGCGCAACACCATGCGCTTCGCCGGCGGCAAGATGGCGAGCCAGTTGCGCCGGCAGAAATCGCTGGCCAACGAGATCCGCCGCGGCCTGCAGAACGGCGAGTTCGAGGTCTTCTACCAGCCCATCGTCGACTTCGGCAGCGGCCTGGTCTCCGGCGCCGAAGCGCTGACCCGCTGGCGCCATCCGCAGCGCGGCCTGCTGACGGCCGGCGAATTCATCACCGCCGCCGAGGAAGAAGGCCTGGTCGGCAAGCTCGGCCAGCGTTGCCTGGAGGCCGTGCACCGGCAGTCCGAGATCTGGCAGCGCGCCGGCCATCACTGGCGACTCGCGGTGAACCTGTCGGCGCGCCAGCTGCAGCAGGAGAACCTGCTCGACTCGCTGCGCAACGCGCGCCTGGGCATCGCCGAAGGCGATCACCTGATCGACCTGGAGCTGACTGAGAGCGCGCTGTTCGACACCTCCGATCCAATGCGCGAGCTGCTGAACAGCGTGCGCCGCCAGGGCTATCGCATCGGCATGGACGACTTCGGAACCGGCTACTCCTCGTTCACCTACCTGCAGTGGCTGCCGGTCGACAAGATCAAGATCGATCGCCAGTTCGTCTGCACCATGGAAGCGTCCAAGCAGGCCATGGGCATCATCTCGGCGACGATGGCACTGGCGCGCAACCTGGGCCTGGAAGTGGTCGCCGAAGGTGTGGAGACGGCGCAGCAGGCCGCGCTGCTCGCCGAAATGGGCTGCACCCTGCACCAGGGCTTCCACTATTCGCCGGCGGTGCCGGCCGACGCCTTCGAGATCTGGGCGCAGGACTACGCCGCAGGCCACGCCGGACTGCGGCGCTAGTCGTCCCTTTTCTTCAGCCCGCCGCTGCCAACAGCCGCTTGCGGGCCGCCTCGCTCACGAGCGCCTCGGCATCGCCGGCAGCGCGGGTCCAGATCGATTCGGCGTCCTGCGGCGCGAGCTTGTTCAAGCCCTCGAAAGCCGCCAGCCGCGTGCGGCGGCAAGGGTGCGAGCCGGCCAGATCGTCGAGCAGCTGGCGCGTGTCGCCGTCGCCGATGTCGGCCGCCATGCGGATCACCGAAATGCGGCGCGAGCCGTCGAGCTCCAGCGGGTAGTCCAGCAGCGTGCCGCGCTCGAGGTCGAAGAAGTACTGGTCGCGCAGCCGCACCTCGGGGGTCGAGATCATGAAGTTCAGCGTGATGCTCATGTCCTCGGGCGGCAGCTGCGTATGCACGTCGCGGCTGGCCTCGTAGAGCATGACCATGCCGGTGCGGAAGTGCACGCGCTCGACGAAGCGCAGATCGACACGCTCGTCGAGTCGGCCCGAGACACGCTCGTTGTCGTACTCGTACATTTCGGTCAGATAGCCCGGGCCGTGGTAGCCCACGGTCATGAAGCTGTAGTTGTGGTCGTGCGCGAGGTGATACGAGAACTGGTCCTGGTAGACGCGCCCGCTCGACAGGTCGGCCAGCGAAGGCCAGACGTTGGCGCGCAGGTAGAAGTCGCGTCCCTCGCCCAGGTAGATCACCTGCGCCGAGGCCACGGCCTCGCTGCGGAACAGGTTCTTGACCTGGCGGTTGAGCCGGTCGATGACCAGGCGCGGATCGTTGGCCAGACCGCGCAGCAGCGGCGCGGCGGCGCCGATGCTGTCGAGATCGTGCAGGTCGACCTCGCGATGCACGAAGTCGACGAACTCGTCGATCGAGACCACGCGGTCGTTACGGACATCGAAAGTCTTCGCCATGCTCAACTCTTGTTGCGGATCTGCTGCAGCATCTTGTCGGCGGCGCGCTGGATGTGCGGATGCGGGTCCAGGGTCGCCTGCTCGAGCTTGCCGATCGCCGCCGAGCGGCTGATGCGGCCCAGCCCCTGGATCGCGGCCCAGCGCACCGAGTGGTGCGCATGGCGCGTGAGCTGCGACAGCGGCTCCACCGACGACGGATCGGCGAGCTTGCCGAGAATGTAGGCCGCCACGCGCAGCTGCGTCGCCGTCAGCTCGCTGTCGTTGGCCTGCCAGGCGTAGCCCGTGTTCTTGTTGAACAGCCACTCCATCGAGTGGAACGGCGCCGTGGTGAGCTTGAACACCGGCACCGGCTTGTCGATGTGGAAATCGTAGACGTAGCGATCACCCTCGAGCTTGAGCACCTGGCCCGGCGCCACCGAGCCCGGCCCCAGCGGCTGGATGCGCACGCGCGGATCGAACACCTCGTTGCGATAATCCTCGGGCAGTTCGTAGCGCGTGTAGCTCAGCGCCTGCGAGCTCATGGGCGCGTACATGCCGTAGAACGGCATGGTGTGCGCGTACTGGCGCGACTGCTCGAACAACCAGATCGACAGCGCGAAGCCGCGGCCGCGATGCAGCAGCAGCTGGTTGGGACGCCAGTCGCCCATGTACGAGGGATTGCGCACCAGCTTGTGCAGTTCGGTGTTGAGCGCGCGCGCGGCCGCCGCGCTGTTGACCAGGCGCTCGAATGCCGTCTCCAGCGACCAGAACGACGACAGGCGGGCGCGATCGAATTCGCGATCGACCAGATCGCAGAATTCGGCCACCGAGAAATCGGTCGCGTCGGCCCGCTCGGGCGACACGGCCGGTGAAGCAAATGCGGTCATAAGACCCCTGAAACGAGAATACGAGAGAAAGCGCGAGAAGCACTGACAGCGCCGGCCGACGATGATTCGGCGGGTGGCAGAGCATACCTGCCTGTGGCGGCGGACTCGATCCGTTTTTTTGTCACGGCGTCGCGCGACTCGAAGCGGATGGCGGGATCGAACAACTATGGAAACGGCGACGGACTCGCTCGCCAGACTGCATGCCGACCCGCCGACGGCGATGGCCGCCGGCGGATGGCACAAGCACCTGACCGGACTTACTTGGTCTCGGGCAGGCGGTAGTGCACCAGGTAGAACGCGGCCTGGTTCTCTTCGGCGTGCGACGGTTCGGTGGCACCCACGCTGGCCACGTCGTATTCGAGCTCGCAGATCTCGAGGACGTCTTCGGCGGTCTTGGCGGAGAGGATGATGTTTTCCATGGCGGCAATAACTCGATGAACGACAAGCCCCGGCGCTGGGGCGGCTTGCCCTGAAGGGGCGGTACTACGGGGGGAAGGCGGCAAACCACATTTCCGCCGGAAGCCATTTTCACGCCACGGGGTGGCAATTTCCTGCCCGAATCCCGGGCTTAAGCCCCTTGCCGACGAACGTAGCGATTCGATCAGTTGAACGGTTGCCGGATCGCCTCGTCGGCTCCGGCCCAGCCCCGATTCAGGCATCCAGGCGCCCAATGGAATACCCGGCCGGTACGCGATTCCGCACGCGATCCGCATCGTGGCGCTGGCCTACCGGCACCGACACCCAGGAGAAGTCCGCCATGGAAAATGATCGGCAGCACAGCAAGCCGCAGCAGAAGCCCATCGACACGAGCGATCCAGTCGATGTCGCGTCCTACGACTCGTTTCCGGCCAGCGATCCGCCGTCGCATTCGGGCCCGCGCGCAATGCGACAGAACAGTCCGCAGCCGCGTCCCGCGCCACGGTCGCGTGAGCCACGCGCCGACAAGGGCGCCGACCGGCGATAGACCGCCTCATCGAACCGCGTTGCAACACCGACGAAGGCCGCATCCGCGGCCTTCGTCTTGCAGCGCAAAGCCCCACGTTCAGCCGGGGGCGATCGATCGATAAGGGCCGGCGTCGCGCGCAAGCCTCAGGCCAGTGAACTGCCAGCGCGCAGCGCCAGGCAGCGCGTGCCGGTAACTGAGTCTCAGATGGCCGCGCGGCGTCGCGAAAGAACCCCCGCGCAGTATCTGGCGGTCGCCCGAGAACTCATCCGTGAACTCATCCGGCGCCTGCCCATTGGCGTCCACCGCGCGCGTGGCGCCCGGATAGGGCCGCCAGGCGCTCGAAGTCCAGCACCAGACCGCATCGAACAGATCGCTGCGCGAACGCATCGCCTGCACGGGATGCAGGTCCTCGCCGAACGCGGCCCCTGCTCCCGATGTCACGCCACAGATCCGGGCCGCATGTTCCCACTCGAACTCGGTGGGCAGCCGCGAACCGGCCCAGCGCGCATAGGCGTCGGCCTCGAAATAGCTCAGATGGCTGACGGGCCGGTGCGGATCGAGCGGCTGATCGCCGTGCAGGGTGAACTCCGATTGCAGATCGTCCGACCAGTACAGGGGCTGGCGCCAACCCTCGCGCTGCAGCACCGCCCAGCCCTGGGCCTGCCACAGACGCGAGTCGCGATAAGCGTCGTCGTCGACGAAGCCTCGATACTCGGCATTGCTGACCGGGCGATTCGCCAGTGCGAAATCACTCAGCAGCACGGCATGCTGCGGCAGTTCGTCGTCGAAGCAGAAGCCCTCGCCGTCGTGGCCGATGCGCTGCAGGCCACCGGCGAAAGCGGCCCAGTCCAGATGCCGTTCGAGCCCGGGACTCAGCGCAACGTCGCGGTAGGCGGGGCGCAAAGGATTCTGAAACAGCAGGTGCTTGATGTCGGCCAGCATCAGCTCCTGCCGCCGCTGCTCCTGCTGCATGCCCCGCTCGATCAGGCCCAACGCGGTTTCGCCCAGACGGTGGGCGTCGAGTGCGTCGGCTACGGCCAGCGTGACGTGGCGACGGTAATCGAGCACCTCGGTCAGCGATGGCCGCGTCAGCAGGCCGCGTGCATGACGCGGACAGGCGATGTGCAAGTCCGCGCCGGCACCGAACAGCGCCGCGTAGCGCTCGTCGTAGACGCGATAGCGCGCATCGTGCGGCTGCAGCACGCGGGCCTCGAAGAACCAGCTCGCATGCGCCAGGTGCCACTTGACCGGGCTGGCGTCGGGCATGCTTTGCGCGGACGCGTCTTCTGCGCTCAGCGGCGCGGCGATGGACTCGCTCATGCGGCGTATCGCCATGAAGCGCGTGAGCCGGTCGGGCTCAGGCTCGCTCCGACGAACGGCTCGCGCAGCGTCGTCGTTCGCATCGCGCTGCGATCCTGCACGATCGATTTCTCTCAGCATCCTGCGATCCTGCATGACGCGAACACCGTCATCGTTCGTAATGCGATGCCGTCGCCACGCTCTGCGCGACGGCGATCGACTGCCGCTTTCTCTCGGTTTCTCATGCTGTTCCCGCTCCCGCAGCAGCTCCAATCGAGCGACGACTCCGCAGCTTTCCGATGAGATGGAGCAAGCGACGTGCCTCGTGCGCCTGCTGCTCGCGCCTGCATCGAGGTCACCCGCGCAACGATATTGCGCCTGATCGTTGCGATCGACTCAGCGTGCAGCAAGCTCTTTGGCGAACACTCAGGCTCTCAGGAGTCGGGAAGATCCTGGTGTCGTCATCGTTCATCCCGTGATCGATGAATGCGCCAGGCATCCACTCCCGGCATGCGTCTGTGTCACGCAAAAGACAAGGAGAGTCTTCAATGAAAAATCTCGCCGCC
>JALRLM010000347.1 GCA_023254435.1 Hydrocarboniphaga sp. | reverse complement strand
TGGAACAGATCCACCATGAACACGAACATCGGCGGATGCGAGCGGCTCAGGTAGTAGGTTCGATTGGCGTTCGGAACGTGGCCGTAGGTGTCGATGAGCCAGGCGAAGTTGTCGGTCATGGCCTTGAGCAGGTCGTTGCGCCCGCTCGCGGCCAACCCCAGCATCGTGAAGTACGAATCCCAGTAATACAGCTCGGCGAAGCGGCCGCCCGGCACCACGTAGCGGTGCGGCAGCGGCAACAGCGACGAGCGCCGCGGATGCTCCTTGGGCTTGCGCGTGAGCACGTCCCAGAGCTGGTCGATGTGCTCGGCCAGCGAGCGCGTGGGGTCACTGATGTAGGCCTCGGCCTCGGGCTGCGGCACTTCGAAGTGCTCGTGCACGAAGGCCGCCAGGTCGAAGTCGGGCTGCTGCCGGCTGGCGCGATAGGCGTCGAGGATGGCCTTGGGGTCGATGCGCGGCGAACAGTCGACGAAAGTCTTACCGTCCTCGAACACGCGTGACAGCTGCACGTCGACGAACAGCTCGTGATAGCGATCGGCGGGCGTCAGCGTGTCGGCCGGCGGCGCGCCGCCGATGCTGCTGGCGGGCGACTGGCTCGACACGATCGCCGCTGTCGTTTCGGACTTGGACAACATCAGGCTTCCTTGCAGGAACGGGGTGCGGCCGCAACGAGGCCCTGGCCGCGTAAGCCTCATTCTCGCCGATGCGTGCACGATGCTGCCTGAACCGCGCTTTGCGCAACACGCGGTAACCTGCCGGCAACAGGACGAAATGGCACCTGCACATTGAACTCACGCACGGTGAGCAGAATGGGCGCAATGCCGTCCCGTACGGGCATTTGCGCTGGGCATATCGACCCTCAGCCGCTACCCTGTCCGGCGACCCCGTTTGCTAAAACCCGCTCGGCCCCAAAGGAGAGGCGACCGACGTATGCACGCAACAATGCTGGTTCTCACGCTGCTGGCCTGTGTCGTCGTCTCGGCGATCCTGCTGCGCATCTCGCGCCTGCCGCTGCCGCTCACGCAGATCGTGCTCGGCGCGGCGGTGACGATTCCGAGCTTCGGCCTCTACGTGGATCTGGAACCGCATCTGTTCCTGCTGTTGTTCATTCCGCCCTTGCTGTTCGCGGACGGCTTTCGCATGCCCAAGCGCGAGTTCTTCCAGATGCGCGAGCACGTGCTGGCGCTGGCCTTCGGCCTCGTGCTGTTCACGGTCGTGGCCGTGGGCTCGCTGCTGCACTGGATGATTCCGGGCCTGCCGCCGGCCGCGGCCTTCGCGCTGGCCGCCGTGCTGTCGCCCACCGACGCCGTGGCGGTGTCGGCCGTCGCGGGCCGCGCCGGTATTCCCAAGCGCCTCATGTACGTGCTCGAGGGCGAGGCGCTCATGAACGACGCGTCGGGCCTCACGGCCTTCAAGTTCGCCGTCGCCGCCGCGATGACGGGCGCGTTCTCGCTGGCCGATGCCTCGGTGGATTTCGTCGTCGTCGCCGTCGGCGGCCTGGTGCTGGGCGGCGCCATGGGCTGGGGCATGGCGCTGTTCCAGAAGTGGCTGTCGGGCTGGACGCAGGTGCAGGCGCAGGGCACGGTGGTGATGATCCTGCTGCTGCCGTTCGCGGCCTATCTGGCGGCCGAACACCTGCACACCTCGGGCATTCTCGCCGCCGTGGCGGCGGGCATGGTGCTCAACCTCAAGACCGCCGCCGATCCGGGCGCCGAAACGCGCATCGCCACCACGCACATCTGGCGCATGCTCGAATACGTGCTCAACGGCGTGATCTTCGTGCTCATGGGCATGCAGCTGCCCGACATCATCGGCGACGCGCTGACCGGCTCGTTCTACGAAGGCGGACTCAAGGACACCAGCGAGCTGCTGATCTACGCCTTCGTCACCTGGGCCGCGCTGATCCTGGCGCGCCTGGTGTGGGTGTGGGGGCTGCTGCACGTGACGCACTTCTACGCGCGGCTGCGCGGTGACAACAGCAAGCAGATGCCGCAGGCGCGCCTGCTGTGGGCCACCTCGCTGGCCGGTGTGCGCGGTGCGATCACGCTGGCCGGTGTGCTGTCGGTGCCGATGATGCTCGAGGACGGCTCGGAATTTCCGATGCGCAGTCTGATGATCTTCATCGCCGCCAGCGTGATCCTGATCTCGCTGATCGCCGCTGCCGTGGGCCTGCCGCTGCTGCTGCGCGGCATGTCGGTGGGCGAAGACCATGAGGAACAGGAGGAGCAGGCCGCGCGCATCCGCGCCTGCGAGGCGGCGGTCGCCGCCGTGGCCAACGCCGCGCGCCAGAGCGAGGCGCGCGACGAACACGACAGCGACACCGCCACGCCGCTGTCGGCGGCCTCGTCACGCCTGATCCAGGCCTACCAGGCGCGCATCCAGACCCTGAGCATCGACGACTCCAGCCACGACGAGGAGCGCGAGCGCAGCCAGGCCGACAAGGCACTGCGCCTGATCGGCGTGCGCGCCGAGCGCGAAGAAGTGATGCGCCTGCATCGCAGCGACGAGATCAACGACGTGGTGCTCAACGCGCTGATCTACGAGATCGACATGCGCGAATCCGCGCTCACGGGCGCTCCGCGCAAACACTGATGCCCGCACCCCGGCACCGGCGCTGTTGGCAGACGGCGTGGGTGCCGGCGCTGCTGCTGTTCTCGCTGGTAGCGAAGGCCGACCCGGCTTTCGATCCGCTCACCGACGCCGCCGCGCTCGACGGCGCTGCGGTCGGCAGCGGCACCACCAGCGCCGACCTGAGCCTGGGCCTGCTCGCCAGCAGCGGCAACACGAGCAACTCGTCGCTGACCGCGCGCGGTAGCCTGCAGCATCGCCCGCCAGGGCGCGACAACCGCCTCGATGCGCTGTTCGTCGACGCGCGCAGTCGCGGCGAGCGCAGCGACCGCAAGATCAGTCTGGCCGACAAGCTCAAGCTCGATATCGCTGATCCTTACTACGCCTTCGGCCTCGCCCGCTACGACCACGACGCGCGTGGCGCCGTGCGCACGCGCGTCTCGCTGGCCACGGGCCTGGGCTGGCACGCGCTGAAGGCGCAGGGAGCGTCCAGCGACACGCTGGACCTCGACGCCGGCGTCGGCTGGTCGCACGGCCGCGATCAGGACGAGGACGATTTCGAAGGCCGCAGCATCGGCGTGGCCGGCGCGCTCTACTCGCATGCCTTCAACGCGCAGTCGAGCTTTCGGCAAAGCCTGCACAGCGAATTCTCGTCGCAGGATCTGTTCGTCGCCAGCGTGAGCACGCTGCGGCTCAAGCTGGCGCGCCAATGGTTCGTATCGCTGGACTACGAGTGGCGCCACAACCGCCGTGCGCCAGCCGGCATCGAGCACAGCGACCAGATCCGCTCCGCCAACATCGGCTACAGCTTCGGCCATGCGCCGCAAAATCAAAGCGCCGAGCCCATGCTGTCGCAACCGCCCGGCGATGCGCCGGTGAAGTGAAGGGACTCGACACCCGGTGAGTCGGGCCCTGGCGACGTGCCGCCGGCGGTCCTGCGACTACAGACTTACGCCGGCAGGTTCTCGATCGGCACGGGCTCGATCGCATCCGCCGGCGTGAAGCCGAACACGCGGCCGTAGAAGTACAGCTCGGCCGACAGCGCGCGCTGGTTGCTCTCGGCGGCGCGAAAACCGTGGCGCTCGTTGGCGAAGCTCACGTAGGCCACCGGCAGGCCCTTGCGCTTCACCGCCTCGAACATGGCCTCGGACTGGCTCGGCGGCACCACCTTGTCCTTGAGCCCCTGGAACAGGATCAGCGGCGTCGACAGGCGATCCACCGCATAGACCGGCGAGCGCTGCACGTAGCGTTCGCGCTGCGCCGGATACGGGCCCACCAGGCTGTCGAGATAGCGCGATTCGAACTTGTGCGTGTCGCGTGCCAGCGTCTCCAGGTCGCCGACGCCGTAATAGCTGGCGCCGGCCTTGAACACCTCGCGAAACGCCAGCGCGGCCAGCGTGGTGTAGCCGCCGGCGCTGCCACCGCGTATGGCCAGCCTGCTCTCGTCGGCGCAGCCCTCGCGCACCAGATGCAGCGCGGCATTGCAGGCATCGTCCACGTCGACCACGCCCCACTGCCCATCGAGACGCCGCCGATACGCGCGACCGTAGCCGCTGCTTCCACCGTAGTTGACGTCGACCACGGCGAATCCGCGGCTGGTCCAGAACTGGATCGCAGGCTTGAACGTCGAGGTCGCCGCGCTGGTCGGCCCGCCGTGATTGAGCACCAGCAGCGGCGGCGTGTGCCCTGCGGGCAGGGCGAAATCTCGATTGGCCGGCGCGTAGTGCAGCGCATGCGCGCTGAGCCCGCCCGTGGTCGGAAACTCGATCGCGCGCGGACTCGACAGATAGCCCGCATCGACACGCAGCGCGCTCGAGCGACGTAGCACGGTGACGGCGCCGTCGCGCAGGTTCAGGCGCAGCACCGACGCCGGCTCCGACGGCGATCCGCCGATGAACACCGCCGTCTCGCCTTCGACCCGCAGGCTTGAAATGTCGGTGTAGGGCGTGGCGATCTCGCGCAGCTGGCCCGCGTCGAGCACCGCGAGCGTCGAGCGTCCCGCGCGGCTGTACGCGCAGACGATGCGGCCCCGCGCATCGAAGCCGTACTGCGACATCGCGAAGTTCCACTGCGGCTGGCCGAACTCGGCTTCCATC
>JALRLM010000540.1 GCA_023254435.1 Hydrocarboniphaga sp. | reverse complement strand
TCGAACTGCGCACGCCGGAAGGCAAGCCGTTCAACCCGCCGTCCTTCAGCCACGTGTACAAGCTCAAGGCCGTCAAGGAAGAGAACAGCAAGGGCAGCTGGTGGGGTCTGGACATCGAGTTGGTGGAGCCGGTCGCCGACGCCGCGCTGCACGATCCGCCGCGTTTCGGCATCGCCGGCGAGCTGTATTCGCAGGCTTTCTACGATCACCTGGCACGCGTGCTCCGGCCCGGCGGCCGGCTGTTCCATTACACCGGCAGCCCCAACAAGCTCACCAGCGGTCGCGACGTGCCGCGCGAAGTGGCGACGCGTCTGCAAAAAGCCGGCTTCACCATCGAACTCGAAGGCGACGGCGTGCTGGCGGTGAAAGGCGGCGCCGGCCGCCGACGCTGAGCCGGCCGGGCCGCTGTCGACCTGCCATCGCAGCCGCCCATCGACGACTGTCGATTTCGCGCCGTCTCATTCGACGACACCAGAACGCATCAGGAAACGGAACCCGAACCGATGACGCAAACCCTCACCGCCCGCCAACGCTGGCTCGCGCTCTACGTGCTGTGCGCGGGCGTGGTCATGATCGTGCTCGACACCACCGTGGTGACCGTGGCGCTGCCGTCGATCCAGGCCAGCCTGGGCTTTTCGGAGACCGCGCTGGTCTGGGTGCTCAACGCCTACATGCTGACTTTCGGCGGCTTTCTGTTGCTGGGCGGGCGCCTGGGCGATCTCTACGGCAACCGGCGCTGGTTCTTGATCGGCCTGGTCGCCTTCACGCTGGCCTCGCTGGCCTGCGGCATCGCCAGCACGCAGTGGATGCTGGTGGTGGCGCGCGCGATTCAGGGCATCGGCGGCGCCGTGGTCACGGCCGTGGCGCTGGCGCTGATCATGAACCTGTTCACCGACGGCGACGACCGCGCAAAAGCCATGGGCATCTACGGCTTCATCTGCGCGGTCGGCGGCAGCCTGGGCGAGATCCTGGGCGGCGTCATCACCGAACTGCTCAACTGGCACTGGATCTTTCTGATCAACCTGCCCATCGGCATCGGCGTCTACGTGATGTGCGGCAAGCTGCTGCCCGAGGATCGCGCCCCCGAGCAGCGCCAGCGCCTCGACCTGGCCGGCGCCGTGCTGGCGACCGTGGGCCTGATGCTGGCGGTGTACGCAGTGATCGGCGGCAATGCCAGCGGCTGGGCGTCGACGCAGACGCTGAGCCTGCTCGGCGCCGCCGGCGCGCTGCTGATCGCCTTCTTCGTGGTGGAGGCGCGCGTGCGCGATCCGCTGATGCCGCTGCATCTGCTCAAGCTGCGCAATCTCGCCACCGCCAACATTGTCGGCATTCTGTGGTCGGCCGGCATGTTCGCGTGGTTCGTCATCACCGCGCTGTATCTGCAGCGCGTACTGGGCTACAGCCCGCTGCAGGTCGGCTTGTCGTTCATGCCGGCCGACGTGGTGATGGCGATCTTCTCGGTGGGCCTGTCGGCCCGGCTGGTGATCCGCTTCGGCATCCGCACGCCGCTGTGGGTGGGCCTGGCGATCGCCGGCGTGGGCCTGATCCTGATCTCGCGCGCACCGCTGGACGGCAACTACCTGCAGCACGTGCTGCCCGGCATGCTGCTGCTCGGCGTAGGCGGCGGCATGGCCTTCAACCCCGTGCTGCTGGCGGCGATGAGCGACGTCGACGAATCGCAGTCGGGCCTGGCCTCGGGCATCGCCAACACCGCCTTCATGATGGGCGGCGCGCTGGGCCTGGCCGTGCTCGCCAGCCTCGCCGACGCCGCCACGCGCGATGCGCTGGCCGGCGGCGCCGACGAGCGCGTGGCGCTCAACACGGGTTACCAGCTCGCCTTCACCATCGGCGCGGCGATGACCTTGCTGGGCGCGGCCATCGGCGGGCTGTTCGTGCGGCCGAAGCCTCAGGGCGCAGCCCCGACGATGCCGGCCGGGCATTGACCACGGCCCGGGACGACGCCCTGGCCCGCTCTGAAAAAAAGGCGGTGGAAGAAGGTATCGCCGCCGCCGATCAAGGCGACTTCGCGAGCCCCGACGAAGTGCGAGCCGCCTTCGCCAAGTGGGGCCTGACGTTTGAGGCTTAGATGGACTCGCCTCGCGCTGATCGACCTGATCGTCTATCGCGTGATCGGACACGACATCGATCTGCGCAACGGGCAATCGAGCTGATACGCGATCCAAGGCGGGATCGCGCAGCGCATCCCGCCTTGTCACCTGAGCCTGGCGGCGGTCAGTAGCCCGCGAACATCCGCGCCTGCACCACGGCCTGCGCGCCGCCCGAAACCCAGGCCAGCACGAAATTGCCGGCGGCGTCGCTGGCCACGGCCGGATACTCGGGGTGCGTGCCGTCGAAGACCATGGTGTTGCCGCCGATGCGGCTGCCGTCGGCGCCCAGAATCTGGAAGCTCACGCGCCCGCCCATGCAGCAATAGGGCTGCAGCGTGTCGGTCCACACGCTGATGGCGCGGCCGTCGCCGGTCAGGGCGACATCGGGATCGCTGGTTCCCACGTGGTCACTGATGCGCGAGGCGCTGCCGCGCGCATCGCCCGGCGCATGGACGTGGGCGTAGATGTCGCCGCCCGAATGTCCCGATCCGACCGCATGCGGCGCGCTGTAGAGCAGCATCACGCTACCGTCGTCACCCAGGCGAACGCGCGGGGCCTGCGCAGCCGGCAGCGTCGCCGGAGACGAGCCCGGCGGTGTGGCCTGGGCCAGCGGCGCCAGCAGGTCGAGCGGCCTCGCCTGGGCATCGTAGCGACGCAACCTGACGATCTCGCGCAGCAGCGAACGATCGGGCCAGGCGACCACGAATTCGCCGGTGGCGTTGATGTCCACCGAAGGCGGGGTGCCGGGCGACTGTCCGGTGATGGGCTGCGGATTGGTCACGCTGGCGGCCACCAGCAGGCTCGCCCCCCTGGCGACGCCATCGGCGCCGAAGCGGCGCGCGCGCACGCTGCTGCTGCCCAGCGAGATCGAGCCGTAGCCGCCGCCGACGATCAGCAGCGGAATGCGCACATCGGTGCTCTGGCTCCAGGCCACCACGAACTCGCCGCTCTCGTTCATGGCGACCGCATGGCGGGCCCCACGCGCATCGTTCGCCACCGGCATGGCGCCGCCGATGGGCTGCGCGTTGGCGTCGAAGCGCTGGAACTTGATGACGCTGCGGCCCTCGTCCAGATCGCTCCAGGTGACGATGAAGTTGCCCTCGCCATCCATGGCCAGCGAGCGATAGACCGGGATGGGCCGATCGAACAGGGGCACCGGATCGCCCTGCGGAACGCCAGCCGGCGAATAAGTGCGCGCGTACAGGCGCCATCCCTGCAGCGGTGCGGAAGGATCACGCCCCGACCACACCACCACGAAGGCGCCCGCAGCGTTGCGCGCCAGCATCGGCCTGTCGCTGGCGAGCGAGCGGGTGCTGTCGGTGTCGACTCGAAACACTGCGCCCAGCGCGTCGCCGGCCGCCGCCTGTACCGCGCTGCCTGCGGCCAGGCCCATCAGCACCACCACACCGCGCGCGATGCGCGTCCATTCTCCCTTTTTCATGCCGCCCTCCCCCGAGCGTCGTGCCGGCGTGCGCCGGATCAGGCGAATCTAGCGGCCAGACACCACCGGCCCGCATCGGATACCACGGCAAGGGTGTGTAGTCCTTTTGCTCTGCGGGCTTACGCCGGCCGCCGCCGCCCGGGGTGCCATGCCCGCGGAATCTGCGGAAATGCGCGGCCGCGCCGATATAATCGGAACACATAACGAGAGGCTGCGAGGCCACATGGTGACTCAGGGGGAGCACATCGCCGGACAGGCCCTGCCCGAGCTCTGGGTGGCCTGCTACGACGATCTCAAGGTGCTGGCGCGCAGCCGCATCCGCAGCATCGGCGACGACACCATGCTCGACACCACGGCGCTCGTGCACGACTCCTATCTCAAGCTGCTACGCAGCAGCCAGCAGCAGCTCGACGCCACGCAGCGACGGCAGTTCTTCTGCTACGCCTCGGGCGTGATGCGCTCGGTCATCATCGACCTCGCACGCGAGCGCCAGGCCGAACGTCGTGGCGGCGGCGCGGTGTTCCGGCTCGATACCCAGATGCTCGACAGCGTCGCCAGCCAGGACGACGATCCGCTGTTCGTCGACGACGCGCTCAGGGCCCTGCGCGCACGCGAGCCGCGCCTGGCCCAGGTGGTGGAGATGCGCTTCTTCGGCGGCTTCACCGAGCCCGAGATCGCCGAGACGCTGGGCATTTCCGAACGCACCGTGCGCAACGACTGGGACAAGGCGCGCGCGTTGATGCGCCTGCTGCTGCAGGACTGATCCGCGCCCATGTTGCTGCGTGATCTGCCACCCGAGCGGTGGTCGCGGTTTTCTGCCCTGCTCGACGAGGCTCTGGCGCTGCCGGCGGGCCAGCGCGCGGCCTGGCTGGCCGCCATCGGCGGCGACGACGCCGAGCTGGCGCCGCTGCTGCGCTCGGCCCTGCAGGCCGACGACGAGATCAGGGCCGGCAGCAGCGAGGGACGGCCGCGCATCGAATCGTCCGGCGACGAATTCGGCTTCCAGAGCGGCCAGCGCCTGGGCGCCTACGAGCTGATGCAGCCGCTGGGCCGCGGCGGCATGGGCGAGGTCTGGCTGGCGCGGCGCATCGACGGCACGCTGACGCGCGAGGTGGCGCTCAAGCTGCCGCACACCTGGCTCATGAGCGCGGGCCAGCGCCTGCGCCTGTCGCGCGAGCGCGACATTCTGGCCGGGCTCACGCATCCCAACATCACCCAGCTGTTCGACGCCGGCATCACCGAATCGGGCCAGCCCTGGCTGGCACTGGAGAAAGTCGACGGCCAGCGCATCGACGAGCATTGCCGCGCCGCGAAGCTGTCGCTGCCGGCGCGACTGGCCTTGTTCGCACAGGTGCTCGACGCCGTGCAGGCGGCGCATGCGCGACTGATCGTGCATCGCGACATCAAGCCCGCCAACATCCTGGTCACCGCGCAGGGCCAGGTGAAGCTGCTCGACTTCGGCATCGCCAAGCTCATCGACGAGCAGGGCACGGGCGACGCCACCGAAATCACCCAGCTCGCCGGCCGTGCGCTGACGCCCGACTACGCCGCGCCCGAGCAGCTCGCGCAGGGCACGATCACCGTCGCCACCGACGTCTACGCGCTGGGCGTGGTGCTGTACGAGCTGCTCAGCGGACAACGTCCCTACGCCACGCGCCGGCTGCGCGCCGACGGCGTCGGCGAACACGACCTGCCGCTGGCCTCGGCACAGATCAAGGCCGGCCACGCCGAGACGCTGGGGCTTGCGCCGCGCCGGCTGCGACAGGCGCTGAGCGGCGACCTGGACGCGATCCTGGTCAAGGCGCTGGCGCCGCAACCCTCGCAGCGCTACGCCTCGGTGGAGCAGCTGGCCGAAGACCTGCGCCGCCATCAGCGCAACCAGCCCATCGCCGCGCGCCACATCACGCGCCGCGAACGCACGCTCAAGTTCCTGCGCCGCAATCGCCTGCCGGTGGGCGTGGCGGCGCTGTTCGTCGTCACGCTGTCGGCCGGCGTGGCCGCGAGCCTGTGGCAGGCGCGGCTCGCCACCGAGGAATCGCAGCGCGCCAATGCCTCGCGCGACTTCCTGCTCAAGGTGCTCACCGGCAGCCAGCGCCTGGTCGCCAGCGATCGCCCGGCCGGATCGGCCACCGCGCGCGAAATGCTCGACGACATCGTCGACCGGCTCGATACCGAACTCGACGGCCAGCCGCAGGCGCAGATCGAACTGCTGGGCGTCGCCCGCAAGCTCTATCGCCAGTGGTACGCCAGCGAGCGCGGCGAGCGCGTCAACGCGCGCTATCGCGAACTGGTGGAACAGGTTTACGGCGCCGGCGATCCGCGCATCATCGAAAGCCTGGTCGACGAAGCCGCGCAGTGCTACGAAGACGATGTCATCGACCACGCGCGCATCGATCGCCTGATGGGCGAAGCCCGCCGGCTGATCGACACCCACGATCTGCAGGGCTCGCTGGCCGAGGCCGAATGGCTGCGCGAATCGGGCCGCCACAAGCTGGCCAAGCTCGGTCCTTCGCCGCAGGCCGTCGACGAGCTGCAGCGCGCCATCGCGATCTTCGAACGCCTGGAGCCGCAAGGCGTGCGCCTGCGCTGGCCTACGCACTATCTGGTGTTCGCGCTGCTGCAGGCCGAGCGCGCCGACGAAGCCTTCGATCGCGCCAGCAAGGGCATCGCGCTGGAGCGCACGCGCACCCAGCGCAACGACTGGTACATCGCCGCCGAGCTGCTCACGCTGGGCAACGCCGAATCCGCGCGGGGCCATGCCGACGCCGGAGCGCGCCTCCACGCTGCGGCGCTCCGTGGGCCGGTCCCCGCGTCCCGCTCCGGGAGCCGCGTTGCCCGAGTGGCTGGCGCTGAG
>JALRLM010000304.1 GCA_023254435.1 Hydrocarboniphaga sp. | reverse complement strand
ATCGGGCGCGTCGAGAATCTCGGCCAGGGTATCGCCGGGTTTGAGGCGAGAACGGTCGTGGGCTGCGGCGAGCAGGTGCAGGTCGTGATTGCCGAGCACGCTGGTGCAGACGGAGTCGAGGTTGCGGACCGTTCTCAGGGTTTCCAGCGAAGCCGGGCCCCGATTGACCAGATCGCCCGCCAGCAACAGGCGGTCGCAGGCGGGATCGAAGCGCAGTCGCTCCAGCAGACGCAGAAAGTCGTCGTTGCAACCCTGCAGGTCGCCGATGGCATAAGTCGACATGAACGGTAATTCAGCTTGTAAAGTAGAGGGGCGGGGCTGCCTCCGATGAGCGGTAGAAAATGACGCACTCGACAGCTTTGACCCTTGCCGTACCCCCCAGCATAGTAGCCATGCTGGCTGTTGGGGTCAGTATCGATCTAAGGAGTTGCACATGAACAAGGTTCTGAACAAGGTTCTGCCGGTCAAGCAGGAAGGCGCGACGGCGATTGAATACGGCCTCATCGCGGGTCTGATCGCGGCAGTGCTGGTCGCTGCGATGCTGCTGCTCAACGGCGGCCTGACCAACGTCTTCACCGACATCAGCACCGAGCTGAACTCCGCGGCGGGCAACTAAATCACGGTCGGCAGCGCCGATCCGGTGCGGTCCGCTATGACTGCCTCGCAGCAGGCCAGGCTGAAACAGGGCGGGGCATCGGCAGTCGAGTTCGCGCTCGTGCTGCCGGTGCTGCTGGCTTTGATTTACAGCATGTTCGTGTACTCCTACGCCTTCGTGGTGAGGGAGTCCATCAACTATGCCGCTCAGCTGGGGGCTGAGGCTGCGGTCGCCGTTGCGCCCGATCCGATCGACACCTATCAAAGCCGTGTCACCGGATTCGTGCAGGCTTCGGTCGCAGGGGCTTTGAGCTGGATGCCGGCCACCCTGCGCGACTCGGCGATCGGGGCCAATGGCTCGGCCATCGTCCCGCTGCTGTGCAATCCGGAGGGTGGGGGGCCTTCCGCGTTCTGTCCGGTCAATCCAACCGGGGGGACGCCGCTCGTGGTTCCGATCACGGTTCCGGTGCAGTCGCCGCATTTTCCGGTCATCAACCTGCCTGGCCTGGGCGCTTTCCCACCGATGCCAGCCACCTTGAGTGCGGTTGGCGTGGGGCTGCTTTAAAAGACGATCAAGGAAACGCCGGCTCGGCCGATTCGTGTTGCACTGTGGATTCAAAGGATTGAGGGGAGTGTGAGATGAGCAGTTCGGCCGCCAAAGTGGTTGCGATCGTCGCGGTGTTCCTGACCTTGCTGCTGGCCTTTGCCGGCTACAAGCTGAGTCGCGATTACGCGCAGTCGGCGCAGCCCGCCAAGGCTGCGGCGGCCACCAGTGCCGCGCCGGCAGTGCCCAAGACGCTGGCCGTCGTCGCGGTGAAGCCGCTCGCCGCCTATCGCGCCATCGGCAAGGAAGACGTTGCGCTGGTCGAAGTCAGCGTGGCCCCCACCGATTACTACACGAGCGTCAACGACGTCATCGGCAAACAGCCGATCGTCGACGTCGACGGCGGCGCTCCGATCACCAAGCGTTACTTCGGCCAGGGCAACGTGCTCGCCCGCGCCATTCCCGCGGGTTTCCAGGCCGTTTCGGTAGAGGTCAACGACATCGTCGCGGTGGGCGGATTCGTGCGCCCGGGTGACACCGTCGATGTGCTGGTCTACCTGCGCAACAACCAGGACGTGGACGCCGCGCAGGCACGCGTGCTGCTGCGCCAGGTGCGCGTGCTGGCCTACGACGACCGCCTGGTCGAGCGCCCCGAAGGCCTGACCGAAGACGAAAAGAAGGATGCGGCCAGCCGCAACAACCAGACGCGTCGTGCCCGTACCGCGGTGCTCGCCGTCCCCGAGAAGGAAACCACGCGCCTGATGCTCGGCGCCAGCCAGGGCGAGCTGCGCCTGGCGCTGTACGGTCAGACGCCTTCGGGCGAACTGCCGGTCGAAGACACCACGGTGGCCGGTGGGGTGCCGGCCAACGACAAGGCGCTGGCGACGGCCGAGTCCAACAAGGTGCCCGACAAGGCGCTGGCCATGAACGAGCTGGCGCGCATCAAGCCGCCGCCGGCCAAGCAGCGCAGCCAGCCGGTTCAGGTTCCGGTCTACCGTGCCGACAAGGTGGAAACCGTGTCGGTGCGTCCCTGATCCGCGGCGATCCGCGCAACGAACGAGATGATGGAATCGGCGGCGTCGGTATGACGTCGACGAACAAGACCTGGGGCCTGAGGCGGGTCACAGGTCGGACTACGGACTAGGTGGGGATACGGTGAAAGCTCTGAACAAAACCGCGGCGACGATACTGTGGGGTACGCAATTCGCCATGCTCGGTGGCCTGATGGCGCTGGCCTCGATGCCGGTCCAGGCGCAGACGCCGGCCCCTGCCACGGCGACGATCCCGGCCGATCGCGTGATCCAGGTCGAGCTCGGCACGCACAAGCTCCTGCGCCAGAGCAGCAACATCAAGCGCGTGGCGGTGGGCGAGCCGAGCATCGCCGACGTCAACGTCA
>JALRLM010000286.1 GCA_023254435.1 Hydrocarboniphaga sp. | reverse complement strand
GCCCCAAGTCGTTCGCCGAAATGATCGAGCCCGCCGAAGGCCGTGCCGGTGTGATCGTCTGCCTGCTGGCGATCCTGGAGCTGGTCAAGCTCGCGGCGATCGACCTGGTGCAGGAAAGCCCGTTCGCCGACATTCTGATCGACACCGGTCGCCCGATTGCCGAGGGCGCCATCGAAAATGCCAGTTATGAGTGAGATTCCCGAAGACGAAGAACAGGGCGAACTGCCCGAAATGGGCGAGACGCCGGCCGCACCGGCCACGCCGCCAGCGCTAACGACCGCCAGCGAAGCGGCGCCCGCCGAGCCGCTGCAGGACGTGGTGCCCGGCGTCGCCGACGATCATGCCGCGCTCGAGCGACTCGAGCGCATCGTCGAAGCCCTGCTGCTCGCGGCCGATCAACCCTTGTCGATCGACCAGCTGCAGCGCCTGCTGGGCGAGGAGCTCGGCGTGGGTCGTGCCGAGCTGCGTGCCGCGCTGGCGCGTCTCGACGCGCGTCTGCAGGGCGGCGCTTCGGAGCTGCGCGAAATCGCCAGCGGCTGGCGCATCCAGGTACGCGAGGAATACGCCGAATGGGTGGCGCGCCTGTGGCAGGAGAAACCGCCCAAGTTCTCGCGCGCGCTGCTCGAGACGCTGGCGCTGGTCTGCTATCGCCAGCCGATCACGCGCGGCGAAATCGAGGAAGTGCGCGGCGTATCGGTGTCCAGCAATATCCTGCGCACGCTGCAGGAACGTGGCTGGGTGAAAGAGCTGGGCGTCAAGGAAGTGCCCGGACGTCCGGCGCTGTTCGGCACCACCGCGCAGTTTCTCGACGACTTCAACCTGCGTTCGCTCGACCAGCTGCCGACGCTGCCCGAGATCCGCGACATGGATCAGCTCGACGCCGCGCTGGCGCAGTTGACCGGCGAATTGCCGGGCGACATGACCGGGGACGAAGATGACGAGGCCATCGAAGGCGAGCATCCGCCCGAAGCCGTCGAAGGCGATGGCGGCGATGCGGATGAATCCGGTGACGATCAGTCGCCGACGGTGCACTGAGAGCTGACATGTCCGACCGCATCCAGAAACTGCTTGCCACCGCCGGTATCGCCTCGCGCCGCGCGATTGAAACCATGATCGCCGAAGGCCGCGTGACGGTGAACGGTCGGCCGGCCGAAATCGGCCAGAAGATCGACCACGACGATCACGTGCGCGTCGACGGCCGTCTCGTCGCGCTCAATCGCAAGCCCGAGTCCACGCGCGTGCTGCTGTATCGCAAGCGCGTCGGCGAGCTGGTGACGCGTGAGGATCCCGAAGGCCGCAAGACCGTGTTCCGCAAACTGCCCGAACTCGAATCGGGCCGCTGGATCGCGGTGGGCCGTCTCGACATCAACACCTCGGGCCTGCTGCTGCTGACCAATGATGGCGAACTGGCCCGTCGCCTGATGCATCCGAGTTTCGAAATGCGCCGCGAATACGCAGTGCGCGTGCTCGGCAGCATCGATGCGCAGGTGCTCGACAATCTCAAGCGCGGCGTGGAGCTCGAAGATGGTTTCGCCAAGTTCGAGACCATACAGCCCGGTGGCAACGAAGACCTGGACGACGAAGGCGGACGCCGCGAGTCGGACGGCTCGTCGGCCAACAGCTGGTGGATCGTCACCGTGCGCCAGGGTCG
>JALRLM010000275.1 GCA_023254435.1 Hydrocarboniphaga sp. | reverse complement strand
GACCGGGTTGCCTGCGCACCACCAAAATTCTGTGACTGTCCACCGAAGGGACGTTGATAGATCTTGCCATTATCCAGGCGATCAAACGGCATGCCGAAATGCTCCAGCTCATACACCACTTCGTTGGCCTGCCGACCGAGAACATCATCCGTCGCAGCGTCGAGATCCTGGTTCGGCACGTGCACGCGCACCGCTCGCACTTCGAGTTCATCGCGCGCGAACGCTACGGCGGCTATTCGAGCCTGCGCGAAGCCATCCGCCGCGAGATCCGCCTGTTCGCGGCCGAGCTCGCCACCGACCTGTCGCGCTTCCCGATCCTGGAGCACTGGGACACCGAAGACCTGCAGATGCTGGCCAGCCTCATGGTCAACGCCATGGTGTCGATCGCCGAGAACCTGCTCGACGCACCGGCCAACCGGCCCGAGGCCGAAGCCGAGATCCTGCGGCTGGCCGAGAAGCAGCTCGTCTTCATCTCGCTGGCGATTCCGGCCTGGCGTTCGAAGGCGCCGAACCCGGACCCCGAATCGCCGTAATAGAAGGCCTCCGTACGTATTTGCCCCAGTCCGAGGCCAGCAATCTTGCCGCGTCGCAGCAAGAAGATTTCCTACAAACTGACTGATTCATCAGCTTTTTTTCTGAGGGAAAGCCTTCATTCAGCCCCCGATGGGCGCGTGTATAAACGCCTGCAACGGATCGGAATTCCGACCGCCAAGACCGCTACAGCGGCATCATCTCGATAGGGAGTCGTAATGAAGAAGCTATTGCTGTGCGCCGCATCTGCGGCGCTGGCGGGCGCGAGTGCCGCGTCCGCCGCCGTGCCGCATGCCAACTACGATGCGGCCTTCGCCGCCAGCACGGCCAAGAAGTCGGCCGGCAACAAGATCGGCGTCAAAGCCGTCCCGGCGACGCGCCAGTTCGCCAAGAAGCCGATCGTGAAGTACGCCAGCGGCTCGACGCTGCGCAACGAGATCGACTCCCACCTCGGCGTCGCCACCTTCGTCTGGGCCGATGCCAAGAGCAGCGTCGCCACGCCGGTGGCGCCGATCAAATCGGCCAAGCGCGCCGAAACCGGCGCCCGCAACTTCCTGTCGCTCAATGCCGACAAGCTCGGCCTGTCCAAGGCCGCGATCGACAACGCGCGCGTCATCGACAGCAAGGCCTCCGGCCTGGGCCTGACCATCACGCGCCTGCAGCAGACGCGCGACGGCCTCGACGTGTTCGGCCGCCAGCTCTCGGTGATGCAGGACCGCAACATGCGACCGGTCGCGGCATCGGGCTATTTCGCCCCGCAGGCCGACAACTCGGGCGCCAAGGGACTCGCCAAGTCGGCGACGCCGAGCTTCGACCTGGGCGTTGCCCAAGCCGTGTCCAAGGCTTTTTCCGACCTCGGCGGCAGCGTTTCGGCCAGTGCCCTGCAGACGCTCGGCAAGAGCGGCGCCTACACCAAGCTGAAGGCCCCGGCCGCCAGCGGCGCGATCTCGCTGATCGGCACGCCGCGTGGCAAGAAGATCTACTTCCCGCTCGGTGACGAGCTGGTGCCGGCCTGGTATGTCGAAGTCACGTCGAAGAGCGCCAGCGAGCGCGACGACCAGGCCTTCTCGTACGTGATCTCGGCCAAGACCGGCCAGGTGCTGTTCCGCAAGAACCTCACCGCGCACGAGGCCTTCACCTATCGCACCTGGGCCGACGCCACGGGCGAGCAGCGCCCCTACGACAGCCCACTGGGCAACGACTTCCCGACCACGCCGCTGACCTCGCTGGACCCGGCCTTCAACCCGCCGCGCGCGCCGGTACCGAGCACGCTCGTGACCCTGGAGCACGGCCCGATCTCGACCAGCGATCCCTGGCTCGACGCCGGCGCCACCGAAACCGTCGGCAACAACGTCGACGCTTACATCGACCTCGCCGGCCCGGCCGGCGAATCGGCGCCGGGTGGCTACCACCCCGACCTGGGCGACTACCGCGCCACGGTCACCTCGCCGGGCGTGTTCGACTACGAATATCAGGCCGGCCAGAGCCCGATCACCGAAACCGCGCGCAAGAACGCCATCGTCAACCTGTTCTATCTGAACAACTGGATGCACGACTTCTGGTACGACGCCGGCTTCGACGAAGCCTCGGGCAATGCCCAGGCCGTCAACTACGGTCGCGGTGGCGTCGAGGGCGATCCCATCATCGCGCAGGCCCAGGACTACAGCGGCCGCAACAACGCCAACATGCGCACGCCGTCCGACGGCGCCAGCCCGACGATGCAGATGTATCTGTTCGACGGCGCGACCACGCCGGGCCTCGACGTGACCACGCCGGCACTGGGCGCTTTCGAAGTCGGCACGGCCTCGTTCGGTCCGACCAACTTCAACGTCGCCGGCGACATCGTCGCCGCCACGCCCGCCAACGGCTGCTCCACGCTTACCAATGCGGCTGCGGTGACCGGCAAGATCGTGGTGATCGACCGCGGCACCTGCAATTTCCAGAGCAAGACGCTGCGCGCGCAGGCAGCCGGTGCCACTGGCGTGATCATCGCCAATAACGCCGCCGGCGCGGCCCCGGGCCTGGGTGCCGACACCACGCTGCAGCAGCCAAGCATTCCCACCGTCAGCGTCTCGCAGGCCGACGGCGGCACGCTCAAGGCCAACATCACGTCCGGTCTGGTTCAGGGCAGCATCCATATCCCGACCTCCGCCGACTACGACGGCACGGTCGACAACGGCATCGTCGCGCACGAGTTCTTCCACTACGTCAGCAACCGTCTGGTCAGCGACGGCAACGGCCTGGTCAACGAACAGGGCGGCGGCATGGGCGAAGGCTGGTCCGACGTCAACTCGCTGCTGCTCACCGTGCACGAGGGCGATGATGCGGTGCCCGGCAACGAGAATTTCGGCGGCGCCTATTCGGCGGCCTCGTACTCCACGGGCAGCGCCTACTTCGGCATCCGCCGTGCGCCGTACTCGGTCAACCCGGCCGTGTTCCCGATGACCTTCAAGCACATCGAGAACGGCGTGCCGCTGCCCACCACGGCTCCGCTGGCCTTCGGCCAGACCGGCGCCACCAACGCCGAGGTGCACAACACCGGCGAAATCTGGGCGAACACGCTGTGGACCTTCTACGTCGCCCTGCTCAACGACGACCGCTACTCGTTCGCCGATGCCCAGCAGCGCTTCAAGGAATACATCATCGCCGGCCTCAAGATGACGCCGTTCGCGCCCACCTTCCTGGAAGCGCGCGACGCCATCCTGGCGGCCGCCAAGGCCACCGACCAGACCGATTTCGAACTCGCCGCCACGGCCTTCGCCAAGATGGGCATGGGCGTGGGTGCGGTGGCGCCGGACCGTTTCTCCGAAACCATGGCCGGCGTCTCCGAAAGCTTCGTCGCGCTGGCGGGCTCGTTCGAAGTCACCAACGTCGAGGCCGATTTCAATTTCGAGAACGGCACGGTCGGCTATCACGATCTGGACGGCATCTTCGACGCGGGTGAAACCGCGCTGGTCACCGTCAGCATCCACAGCAACGGCACGCGCGATCTGACCGCTCCGGTCACGATGACGCTGACGTCGGCGGGTGACGTGAGCTTCCCCGACGGCGCGACGATCACCTTCCCGGGTGTCGACGCCGAAGGCAACGCCACGGCCAGCTTCCTGATGACGCTCAACAGCGCGGCCTCGCCCGACGAGCTCACGGTGACGATGGACTTCCCGCAGGAAGGCGGGGAAGACGACGCCGTGATCGAGCCCGATGCGGTCGATTTCACCTTCCCGGTCAACTACGACATCGTGCCCAACGTGTTCGCGACCGACGAAGTCGAAATTCCGCTGGCCTCGCAGTACGACTGGCCGGCGACCGCGCTGGTCGCCGGCGCCGATACCTGGAGCGTGGTCGATGGCACCGCCAACTTCGACTCGGGCCTGGGCTGGTACATCCCCGACAACGCCTCGCCGTCGGACACCGTACTGACCTCGCCTGCGATCGCGGTCGGCAGCGATGCCTTCAGCTTCAGCTTCGATCACTTCTATCGTTTCGAGCTGGCCGGAACGGTCGGCGGCGTGCCCGTGGGCTACGACGGCTCGGTGCTCGAAATCAGCATCGACGGCGGCGAGTTCCAGGACGTGGAAGCGGCCGGCGGTACCTTCACCGAAGGC
>JALRLM010000206.1 GCA_023254435.1 Hydrocarboniphaga sp. | reverse complement strand
CCGCGCTGGTGTGCGCGCTGCTCAACCTGCTATGCGTGCTCGCGGCGCTGCTGGCGCTGCCCAAGGT
This sequence comes from Hydrocarboniphaga sp., assembly GCA_023254435.1. Lineage (GTDB taxonomy): Bacteria > Pseudomonadota > Gammaproteobacteria > Nevskiales > Nevskiaceae > Hydrocarboniphaga. Next base: position 5,575 of record JALRLM010000206.1, on the reverse strand, counting down.
GGCGCCGGCGCCGGCTGCGAGCTCGCGGGCGCGCGGCCGGTCGCGACTGCGCATCCTGCTGTTCGCCACGGGCTGGCTCGGCATCGGCTACGAGGTCGTGGTCGTGCGCGTGCTGAGCCAGGTGGCCGAAGACACCGTCTACACCTTCGCCCTGCTGCTCGCGGTCTATCTGCTCGGCACCGCGGCCGGCGCGGCGCTCTACCAGGCGCGCGGCAAGACCGGCGCCGATCCGTCACAGGTTTCACGGCGCCTGCTCACCGCGCTCGCGGCCAGCTGCCTGCTCGGTGCCGCCCTGCTGTGGATCGCACCCGAAGTGCAGGGGCTCGTCGTGGGTCGGCTCGGAGCCGGCATCGCGGCGGCGCTGGCGGGCGAGGCGGCCATCGCGTTCGCGGCCTTCGCCCTGCCCACCGTGCTCATGGGAGCCTTGTTCAGTCACCTGTGCGTCGCGGCCAAGGCCGAGGGCTGGCGCCTGGGATCCGCGCTGGCGATCAACACCTTCGGCGCGGCACTGGCGCCGCTGCTGTTCGGCGTGCTGCTGCTGCCGCTGTACGGACCGAAAGGGGTGCTGCTGCTGATCGTGATCGCCTATGCGCTGCTGGGTTTCGTCGCCTCGGGCCGAAGCCTGCGCGCGGCGATCGCGCCGGTCGCGATCGCATTCATGGCCGTGCTGCTCGCCACGATCACGGGGCCTCTGGCCTTCGTCGATCTGCCAGCGGGTGCGCGCGTGCTGAGTTATCGCGACGGCGTGATGGCCGCCGTCAGCGTGGTCGAGGATGGCGACGGCATCGCGCGCCTGCGCATCAACAACCGGCAGCAGGAGGGCAGCAGCGCGACGCTGGCCAGCGATGCGCGGCTGGCGTATCTGCCGCTGCTGCTGCATGCCGATCCGCACAAGGCCCTGTTCCTCGGACTCGGCACCGGCCTGACCTCGGGCGCCGCCGCCGAAGCCGGCGGCCTGCAGGTCGATGCGGTGGAACTGCTGCCCGAAGTCATCGCCGCCGCGCCAGCTTTCGACAAGGCCTTTGCCGATCATGCGCAGCGTGCGCGACCGCGGGTGCTGGCCGCCGATGCGCGCCGCTACGTGCGCGCATCGCAGCAGCGCTACGACGTGATCGTGGCCGACCTGTTCCATCCCGCGCGCAGCGGTGCCGGCGCGCTCTATACGAGCGAGCACTTCGCCGCCGTGCGCGAACGCCTGGCCGCCGGCGGTGTGTTCTGCCAGTGGCTGCCGCTGCATCAGCTCGATCTGCAGAGCCTGCGCAGCATCGTCGGCGCGTTCATGAGCGCGTATCCGCAGGGCCAGGCGCTGCTGGCCAGCAACAGCCTCGACACGCCCGTGCTGGGTCTGGTGGCGCGTGCGGACGGCGCGCGCTTCGACATCGACGCGCTGCAGCGTCGCCGCACCGACGGGCGGCTGCCGAGACTGCGGGCGCTGCGGCTGGACGATGCTTTCGCGGTATTCGGCAGCTTCGTCGCCGGTCCCGCTTCGCTCGCGCGTTTCGCCGCGCCGGCCGTGGTCAACCGCGACGATCGGCCCGTGGTGATTCACCACGCGCCCTGGCTGACCTACGCCGCCGACACCCAGCCGCGCGAGCGCCTGTCGGCGCTGCTGCACGAGCTGACCATCGAACCCGCCGACCTGCTCGCCGAGGCGCACGATGCCGACGCCGCGCAGTGGCGGCGGCGTCTGGCGGCGTACTGGCGTGCGCGCACACAGTTCATCGATGCCGGCCTGCAGGTGCGACTGCAGGCCGATCCGCGCCGCATGCTCGCGCAGCTGCGCGAGCCGCTGCTGGCGGTGCTGCGCACGAGCCCCGATTTCGCCGCAGCCTACGAGCCCCTGCTCGCGCTGTCGGCGACCGTCGCCACGGTCGATCGCGAGGCCGCCGTGCCGGTGCTGCACGAGCTGGTTCGCCTGGTGCCGGCGCGGAGCGAAGCGGCCGAACTGCTCGGGCGCATCGAATCCGCCCCCTGAGGATCGCCTGCGATCCATCCGTATCCATCGTCGAGAATCACATGAGTCCCGAGTCTTCCAAGCTTCGCTTTCTTCGTGAGCCGCTGCTGCACTTCGTGCTGCTGGGCGCTCTGGTCTTCGGTGTCGATCACCTGATGTCGCTGAGCGACGAGGACCCCAAGCTCATCGTCGTCGGCAGCGAGGTCATGGAGCAGGCGCGCACGATGTTCCGCACCGCCCAGGGCCGCGATCCCAGCGAGGCCGAGATGGCGAAGATGCGCTCGATCTGGATCGACAACGAGGTGCTGTATCGCGAGGGCCTGGCGTTGGGCGTGGACCGTGGCGACGACACCATTCGCGAGCGCGTGATCTTCAAGGCGCTCAACGTCGTGCAGGCCAACCTCAGGACGCCGCCGCTGCAGGCCGGAACCATCGAGCAGTGGTTCGCCCAGCATCACGCGCGTTACGACGAGCCCGCGCGCATCGACTTTCTCGAAGCCCGCTTCGGCGACGGACAGAACCAGGAGCAGGCGCGTGCCTATGCGGTGGCGCTGAATCGTGGCGACGAGCGCAGCGAGGCCGAGGGCCGCCTGAGCGTGTTCAAGGGCCGGCCGCTCGACTCCGTGGCGCTGAGCTTCGGCCGCGAATTCGCCGACGCGCTGGTGGCGGCGCCACAGGGCGAATGGGTGCTGCTGCCGAGCCAGGGTGGCCCGCGCGTGGTGCGCGTCGATGCTCGCACGGCGGCCGTCGAGGTGCCGCTGGAGAGCGTGCGCGTCAAGGTTCAGCAGGACTGGGAGGACGAGCAGATGCAGCGCCTGCGCAAGGCCGCGATCGACGACATCGCCAGCGGCTATCGCATCGTCGACGCCGGAGACCGGCCGTGATGCAGGCTGCGCGCAAGCGGCCTGTACAAGCCGTGCTGATGGCCTTGCTGCTGGCGCTGTTCGGCATGCTGGCGACGCCCGTGGCGTCGGCTCACGAGATGAGCATGGCCGAGATCGACCTGCGCGAGCTCACCAAGGGCGAGTTCCTGCTGATCTGGGGCGCGAGTGGCAAGAACCGGCCGATCAGCGACGATCTGACGCCGGTATGGCCGGCGCAGTGCCAGTTCGCCGAGGAGCGACTGCAGTGCGGTGCCGAGGGCCTGAGCGGCACGCTGACGGTGCAGGGGGTCGGCAAGGCGTATTCGGCCGCACTCGTGCGCGTGCACTGGATCGACGGACAGACTCGCACCTACACGCTGACGGCGGCTCAGCCCGGCGTGCAGCTGTTCGGCCAGGCCGACGATGGACGCGGCGCCGGCGAGATCCTCTATGCCTACACGGTGCTCGGCATCGAGCACATTCTCGGCGGCATCGATCACCTGCTGTTCGTGATCGGCCTGCTGTTCCTGGTCGGCTTCCAGCGCCGGCTGATCCTGACCATCACGGCCTTCACGCTCGCGCACAGCCTGACGCTGGCCAGCAGTGCGCTGGGCTGGCTGACGCTGCGTTCGCCGCCGGTCGAAGCCAGCATCGCGCTGTCCATCGTGCTGGTCGCCGCCGAGGCCCTGCATCGCCGCGACACGCTGGCGCGCCGCTTTCCGTCGCTGGTGGCGTTCGGCTTCGGGCTCATCCATGGCCTGGGGTTCGCCGGTGCCTTGAAGGACATCGGCTTGCCCGAGAATCATCTGCCGCTCGCACTGCTCACCTTCAACATCGGCGTCGAGATCGGCCAGCTCATGACCATCGCCCTGGCGTACGTGCTGTACCGGCTGTTTTCGCAGCAGCGCTGGTTCGCAGCCGGCCGCAAGCCGGTGCTGTACGCCATCGGCATCACCGCCGCCTACTGGTCGTGGCTGCGCATCGCGACGATGCTGGCCTAGGGTCAGTCGATAGGCCCTCAACAAAAAAGCCCGGGTCGCGAGACCCGGGCTTTTCTGTTCTGCGGTGCTGCGTTTCGGATGCGTGGGCCGTTCAGCCCCACAGCGTCTCCAGCGGGGCCTGCAGCAGGCCGTGCTGGATGCGTACGCCGCCCGGGCGATCGCGCTTCATCCACAGCGGACCGTCGAGATCGACGAAAGCCGCGTGGCGGCCGATGTGGAAGGCCGGTGCGATGCCCAGCGAGGTGCAGATCATGCAACCCGACATGATCTGCATGCCCACGGCCTTGGCCGCTTCGAGCAGTTCCAGCGCGCCCGTGAGGCCGCCGGTCTTGTCGAGCTTGATGTTGATGGCCTGGTAGCGACGCACCAGCTGCGGCAGATCCTCGGCCGTGTGGCAGGACTCGTCGGCGCAGATCGGGCGCGACGGCGTGAAGCCTTCGAGCACTTCGTCCTCGGCGGCCGGCAGTGGTTGCTCCACCAGGTCGACGTTGAGCGCGACCATGACCGGCTGCATCGTCTTGAGGATGTCGAAGGTCCAGCTTTCGTTGGGATCGACGATGAGCCTGGCGCGCGGCGCGGCGACGCGCACGGCGCGCAGCTGGCCTTCGGGATCGACGTTGTTGACCTTGACCTTGATCAGCGGTGCATCGCTGATCTTGAGCGCGGCCGCCTGCATGGCTTCGTTGGTATCCAGCCCCACGGTCAGCGCGCTGGTCAGCGCCGGCAGGGGGCCGGCGCCGATCTGCGAGACCACCGAGCGGCCGCTGATCTGCGCCGACAGATCCCACATGGCGCAGTCCACGGCATTGCGCGCGGCGCCCGGCGCGATGAGCTTCTGCAGCCCTTCGCGCGAGACGCCTTCGGCAACGGCCTTCTCGATGCCGTGCAGCTGCTCGACCACCGAATCCAGCGTCTCGCCGTAGCGGGCATACGGCACGGCCTCACCACGGCCGCGCGCGTTGCCCTGGCAGATCTCGACCACCACCACGTCGGCGGCGGTCTTGACCCCACGCGAGATGCGAAACGGCGTGGCCAGCGGCCACGATTCGCGTGCGACGCTTAGCTGGCGAAGCATGACTGCAGCTGGTCGACGATGCGGTCGACGCCCATGGTGACGGGATCCTGGCAGGGCAGGCCCAGCGCGTCTTCGGCGGCCTTGCAGGCATCGGCGGCGGCGGCCGGCGTCATCTTGGAGGTATTGAAGGCGATGCCCACGGCGATCACGTCGGGCTGCGTCAGGCGAGCCTGCTGCAGGTTCATCTCGAGCGTGGCCTTGAGATCCGGCACCTGGTAGTGCGGCAGGCCGCGCATGTGCGGACGGTTGGGCTCGTGGCAGAGCACCAGCGCGTCGGCCTGCGAGCCGTGCAGCAGACCCAGCGACACGCCGGCGTACGAGGGGTGATACAGCGAGCCCTGGCCTTCGATCAGGTCCCAGCCGCCGTCTTCACGTGCGGGAGCGACCCACTCGGCGCCGCCCGAGATGAAGTCGGCGACCAGCGCGTCGATCGGCACGCCGGAGCCGGCGATGAGGATGCCGGTCTGGCCGGTAGCGCGAAAATCGGCCTTGAGGCCGCGCTTGTGCATTTCGCGTTCGATTGCCAGCGTCGTGTACATCTTGCCGACCGAGCAGTCGGTGCCGACGGTGAGCAGGCGACGGCCCGCGCGCTTGCGGCCGTTGCCGACCGGAAGTTCGTGCTTGAAGTGGCGAGCATCGAACAGCGTACGGCCGCAACGCTTTGCGGCTTCGACGATGGCCG
>JALRLM010000178.1 GCA_023254435.1 Hydrocarboniphaga sp. | reverse complement strand
TGAGTATCACCCGAGGTCGCCACCGCCAGCCCATCGAGCGCGATGAGCCAGGGCTCTGCCTGTGTCGCGCCGTCGACGGCATCGAGCGTCACCCACCACGGACTGCCGTCGGGCTTGCAGCCCTGCCCGCGCAGTTCGCCGCCGACTTCGCAGAGAAAGTGCCCGATCCCCGCGCGCTGCAAACAGTCTGCGAGCCGATCGACCGCGTAGCCCTTGGCGATGGACGACAGGTCCAGCCACAGCCCGCCGGGCTGCATCAGCTCACGCTTGCCGGCATCGAGCCGCAGGCGCTGGTAGCCGCCGCGGGCGACGGCCTCGCGAATCTGCTCGTCGTCCGGCACCACGGCGCGCGATCGCGCACCGAAGCCCCAGGCATCGACGATGGCGCCGGCCGCCGGGTCGTAGGCGCCGTCGCTGATCTGCGCGAGTTCCAGCGCCGTGCTCAGCACCTCGAAGAACTCGGCGGGCAACTCGACCTCCGCTCCGGCCGCCGCCGCGTTGTAGCGCGACAGCTCGGAGCCCGGCTCCCAGTGGCTCATCTGTGCCACTACCAGATCGAGCTCACCCTGCAATTGCGCCTGTAAGTCCGGCGGAAGCTGCCCGGGCCGGCACGACACAACGACGTGCCAGCCCGTGCCCATGCTCGCGCCGTGGAAGTCGAAGCTCTGCGCGCCGGGTGGCGGACCGGCCTCGGCCTGCGCGCTCAGTCGCGGCGGCAGCAGCACGCGCCTCATGCGCGCCTGCGCCGCGCCACGGGCTTCGGCCAGGCGTGGACGCTCAGGGCGCCAGCACCTCGAAGATGCCGGCATAGCTGCTGCGGCGCTGCTTGGCCGGCTTCTCGCCCTTGTCGTCGGTGACCGCGGCACTCAGGTAGTACAGGCCGGCCGTAGGCCAGGTGATCTTGAGCGCGCCGTTCTTGTCGGTCTTGAGCATGGTCTCGCCGATGGCATCGCGATAACGCGAACCGTCGGCGATCAGCTCGAACTCGACATCGGCCGCGGGCTTGCCGTCGATCACGAACAGCAGCGTGGCTTCTTCACCCGCGTACAGATCGTTGACCGGCGAAGCCGGCGCCAGCTCCAGCCCCTTGCCGCTGAGCTTGAGCGCGCCTTCGCTCGGCTTGCCGGCGGTGACGTAGGTCTCCAGGCGGCTGATGACCTGCGTGACCTTGAGATCCTTGGCCTTGGCCGGCACTTCCTTGGCGAAGGCCTCGGGCGTGTACTGCACGAAGCGCGGTGGCCAGCGCTTGGGTTTGCCGTCTTCGGTCCAGCTCGCGCTGATGTTGGTGTTGTTGTTGGCGATCCTGTAGGTGCCGGCCTGGTTGAGCTGCAGGTCGAAGCTGCTGCGCAGCTTGCCCTTGGCCGCATTCTCGGGCGGCACCGTGCTGCCGTCGGGCGCGGTGATGACCAGGTTGTCGAGCGGAATGCCGACGTGATCCTTGATGAAGGGCACGGTCGCAGCGGCGACGTCAACGGTCACCCACTGACCGACGCTGAGCACGGTCTTGGACGGCTCCATCCAGGGCTTGTGCGCCTGCGCCGCCAGCGGCAGCAACAGGGCGAAAGCGGAGCCGAAGGCGCAGGCCTTGAGCGAGATTTTCATGTGCGAATCCTTATGTGTTCGGTCGAAGGGCGGCGATCAGGGCGCGATGCCCAGCGTGATGGCGCCGAGTTCGCTCTTGCCGCTGGCCTTGAGTTCCTGCCTGGCCTTGGCCGGCCATTCGAAGGCAATGTCGACCAGTTCGCGCCCACCATCTTCGCGCGCGGCTTCGACCATGAGCTTGTACTTGCCGGGCGCCAGTTCACCCAGCGGCGCCTTGCCCTGCGAGAAGGCGAGCTTGTATTCGCCCACCGGCTTGGTCGCGCTGGTGACGCCGTCGATCGGCACCGTCAGCTCGCGCCCCGTGCGACGCCACCACTGGCGCAGGTCGGGCAGCCACTTGGTGCCGCCTTCGCCACCGGCCTGCTGCGCCGGGGCACCGGCCGCAGGCGCCGCGCCCGGAGGCCCGCCACGCTTGACCTGATACCAGACCGCCAGATTGCTGGCGACGCTGCGGTCTTCGCGCTCGACCCAGACGGCGACATAGGGACGGTGATATTCGGCCACGTCGAGTTGCGGAATCTGCACGCTGACGTCGAGATCGGCCGCAACGGCCGGAGCAGCAAGACCGCACAGCGCCAGCGACAGCGGCGTGCGTACGAAAGACGGTTTCATCTTGAAAATCCCGTATTCAATGGATGAAAAGAAGCGCCAGCAAAGCGGGGAGCAACAAGCCCAGTCCCACCAGGGGCCAGGTCGTCCGCCGGCGCGCGGCGTGCATCTGCAACAGCAGCAGTCCGCTGATCGAAAAGACCAGGCAGGCCACGGCGAACACATCGATGAACCATCCCCACACGGCGCCGGCGTTGCGGCCCTTGTGCAGGTCGTTGAAATAAGAGATCCAGCCGCGATCGGTGCCTTCGTACTCGGCTTCGCCGCTTTGTAGATCGAACGACACCCAGGCGTCACCACCGGGTCTGGGCATGGACAGGTAGACCTCGTCCTCGGACCACTCGGCGACGCCACCCGTGCCGTGCAGACTCCATTGCGCATCGAGCCAGGCGCGAACGCCCTTGGGCAGCGCGCCGCCGACATCGACTCCGGCCTTGAGCTGGTCCAGCAGATCGGCCGGCACTTCGCCTTGTTGCCTGGTGATGCGGGGCTGCGTCTTGATCTGCGAGGCGTGGTTGAGCGTGATGCCGGTGGCCGCGAACAGCAGCATGCCGATCATGCACAGCGCCGCGCTGATCCAGTGCCATTGCGTGAGCTGGCGCAGCCAGAACGAGCGCCGCTGCAGGGCATGCACGGCAATGTTGTCGGCCGCCGGATTCACGCGCGGCTCACACGTCGGCCCAGCGACGCAGCAGGTTGTGGTAGACGCCGGTGAGCTGCACCAGCGCCGGATCGTCGGCCACGGTCTTGTTGAGCTTCTGCAATGCGGAGTCCATTTCGAACAGCAGCGTGCGCTGCGCGTCTTCCCGGACCAGACTCTGCACCCAGAATATGGAGCAAATGCGAGCGCCGCGCGTTACCGCATTGACGCGATGCAGGCTCGTGGACGGATACAGCACCAGATCGCCGGCCGGCAGCTTCGCCGCATGCGCGCCATAGGTGTCCTCCATGACCAGTTCGCCGCCGTCGTACTCCTCGGGCGCACTCAGGAACAGCGTGCCGGAGATGTCGGTGCGCACGCGCACGCCCTTGCTGCGCACGTCGCGCACGGCCGTGTCCACGTGCATGCCGAACTGCGCACCACCCTGGTAGCAGTTGAACAGCGGCGGAAACACCTTGTGCGGCAACGCGGCCGACAGAAAGGTTTCGTTGCGGCCCAGTGCCTTCAGCACGATCTCGCCGAGCTGCTGCGCCACCGGATGTTCTTCGGTGAGCTGCAGATTGTTCTTGACCTTGGCCGCCTGCGGCCCCGCGGTCACGCGGCCGTCCTCCCACTGCGTTTGCGCCAGCACACCGCGAATGTGCGTGACCTGCTCAGCCGAGAGAACCTTGGGAATATGTAGCAACATGCTGGAACCTTGAAAACGAACAGGAAAGCCCCTCCGATTGGAGGGGCTTTCCATTCATATCACAGCGATCAGAACTTGATGTTCAGGCTCACCAGATACGAGCGCGCAACGCCGGGGATGTAACGCGATCCACCGTTGTTGATCGCCGCCATGTAGTCCTCGTCGAACAGGTTGTAGCCGTTGAGCTGCACCGTCAGGTTCTTGGTGGCCTCGTACGAGACCATCGCATCGACGATGGTGTATCCATCGACCTTGAACACGTTGGTATAGCCCACCTGGCCCGTGGTCGCGTTGACGCTGTCGTAGGCGTTGTTGTTTTCCTGCCGCGTCTGGTCGTCGACGTACTGCACGCCAGCGCCGAAGGTCAGCTTGTACGGCAACAGGCGATACGTGGTCCACAGCGTGGCGTTCCATTCCGGCGTGAAGCGCGCACCGGCACCGTCGGAGGTGTCCGTACCTTCGGTGATCTCGGCCTCCTGCTTGGTGATGCCCGCGCTCACGTTCCAGTTCGGCAGCACTTCACCGACCAGCGCCAGTTCCACGCCCTTGGTCTCGCGCTTGCCGTACTGGATCACCTGGTCGGGGTTGTCGCCCGCGCGCGCCAGTTCGTTCTTGTTCGTGCTCTTGAACAAGGCGGCCGTCGCCGCGAGGCGACCGCCGAACAGATCCCACTTGGTGCCGAGCTCGATGTTCTCGGCCTCCTGCGGGTCCATGTTCGGATTGGCGACATTGGTGCTCGTCGCCGACAGCGAGAAGTTGGCGCCACCGGGCGGCTGGAACGAGTTGGCGTAGGACGCATACACGCTGCTGATCGCGGTCGGCTTGAACAGCACGCCGGCCTTCCAGCTCAGCAGGTTGTCGGCCGCTTCGATACGCGAACCCAGGCCCTGCGTGGCGGTGCCCGTCGGCGCGGCCAGGGTTTCGGTCTCGGTCTCGTAGCGCTCCCAGCGCACGCTGCCGTTGACCAGCCAGCGATCGGTGATGTGCAGGGTGTCGAACAGGTACAGCGCCGTGGTCACCGTCTCGCCTTCGGAATAAGCCCCGTTCTTGGCGTAGTTGGCGCGCGTCGCGTTGCGGTCCGGGTTGTACAGATTGGCCTGCAGGTTCGCCGTCGGCGTCGCATCGCCGCTGACCGCGTAGGTCGGCGTGAACTGACGCTCCCAGATGAACTCCACGCCGCCACCGAGCGAGTGCTCGACGATGCCGGTCTTGACCTCACCGGAGATGTTGGTCTGGTCGGTCATGATCTCGTTGACGCGGCCCGTGGCCTGCACCGAACGCGACACGGAGTAGGCATCGGGATCGCGCACGGTCAGGCCATTCGGCGGCGGAGTCGGATCGGGACGCGGCGGATTGGCGCTGGGGTCGGCGGCCTGGCCCTGCTGGCCATCGGTCACCGTCACCGCGTTGGTGCCGGTCAGCACGCGCTCCTGCTCGCTCTTGCCGTAGCGCGCGGTGTTGCGGATCACGAAGCCCGGCGCGATGTCGTGCTCGAACTTCGCCGTGATCATGTTCGCGGTGATGTCCTCGAAGTCCTGCGCAAAGCCGTAATAGTTCTTCGAGTCCGGGGCCTCCACCACGCGACCGGCCGCCTCCAGCGTCTGAGTGACGGGGTTGGGCACGGAGTTGGAGAAACGGTAGCCCGACAGACCCACGGTGGGCACGCCGCCGTCGGGCGTGTTGTCCTGGCGCACGTGCTGCGAGAACAGGAAGAAGCGCGTATCGGTGCCCAGACCGAAGCCCACCGACGGCGCCACGCCCCAGCTCTTGCGCTCGATGTAGTCGCGGCCGGCGACACCGCCGTCCTGGCCCATGACGTTGAGGCGCAGCGCCGAGCTGCTGCCGATGGTCTGGTTGAGGTCGCCCGTGAAACGACTGCGGTCTTCCGAGCCATAGCTCAGCGTGCCCGCCGTGGTGTTCTCGAGAAACGGCAGCTTGCTCGACAGATTGATGTAGCCCGCCGTCGCGCCACGACCGTTGTCGGCGCCGGACGGCCCCTTCACGACTTCGATCTGCTCGAGGTTGAAGGTATCGCGCACCGCGGTACCGAGGTCGCGGATGTTGTCGATGAAGATGCTGTTCTGCGTGTCGAAGCCGCGCATGCTGATGGCATCGCCGCTGGTCGAGTTACCGTTCTCGCCCTGCTGCAGCGTGATGCCCGGCGTATTGCGCAGCGCCTCGGTCAGCGTGGTGGCGACTCGCTCCTGCAATACCTCTTTCTTGATGACCGTGATGGTCTGAGGCGTATCGACGAGCGGCTCGGTGAACTTGGGCGACGAAACGGCCTCGGCCTTGTACGCGTTCGTGACCTCGTCCTCGACGCGAACGGCCGGCAGGGCCACTTCGCGCTGCTTCTGTGCCGTGGGCTCGGCGCTGTCCTGCGCCACACCCGGAACCGCATAGACCGCCAACACCGCTGCTGCCAGCGGCGTCAAATGGAACTTCATGAACGACCCCCCTAACTCTCTTAATGATGTCGAGGGCTTTGCACCCTCGTTGTTGCACGTCTGCCTGACCGCAGTACCGCAGCGTCTGCCCCTTTCACACGAATACGATTCTACATGAGAATCATTATCAGAACATAGTGAAACAATTGGGCCGCCTACCATTTCGTCCCGGCCGCTGACGGCCTGCCCCGCGCTCGCCGGTGGCTGACGCAAGCTATTGTCATCAAAAATAAAAAAGCCCGGATGCGCAGGCATCCGGGCCGGGTCGACCGCGACGTCGGGCTATTCGGCCTCGCCGCCGGACTCCGCCGTCGAGGCCGCGGACGACGACTTCGGCGCCTGCTTGGCCGCCTCGACGACCTCGAAGATATCGCTGAGCCAGCCGCCCACCTCGCGCGTGACCTCACCCACGGCGCCGGTCACCACGGTGGTGACCCGCCCCACCCGCTCGGCACCGGATTCCACGGCCACCTGCAGCACATCCTTGAGCACTTCGAGACGACTCGGCATTACGTTCCTCTGAATTTTCAAACCGGGGCCGGCAGCATCGCAGACCGTGGCGGCAGAGCCAACGTCAGGATGCGCCGGACCACGCTGCCGAACTGCTGCGACAGCGAGCCGCTGTTGTACGGCAGGCCGTGACGCTCGCAGACCTCGCGCACCTCGGCGGCGATCTCGCCATAGCGATGCGCCGGCAGATCGGGAAACAGATGGTGTTCGATCTGGTGGCTCAGGTTGCCGCTGAACAGGTGCAGCCAGCGTCCGCCCTCGATGTTGGCGCTGCCCAGCAGCTGACGGCGATACCAGCCGCCGCGCGTCTCGTCGTCGAGCGTGCTCTTGTCGAAGGTTTCGACGCCGTCGGGGAAATGCCCGCAGAAAATGATCGTGAACGCCCAGACGTTGCGAATCAGATTGGCGCTGGCATTGCCCGTCAGCGTGAACAGCGCGAACGGACCCGACAGCGCCGGAAACAGCACGTAGTCCTTGAGCCACTGGCGCCGCGTCTTCTTCCAGATGCCACGCAGCAGCGGCAGCGTGTCGCGCCAGCGCTTCTTGCCTTCGAGAATCTGGTCGATCTCGGCGTCGTGCACAGCGACGCCGTACTGGAACAGCAGCGCCAGCAACAAGGCATAGACCGGATTGCCCAGGTACACCGGCCGCCAGGGCTGATCCGGGTCCATGCGCAGGATGCCGTAGCCGACGTCGCGATCCACACCCAGCACGTTGGTGTAGGTGTGATGCATGACGTTGTGCGAATGCTTCCACTGCGAGGCCGGGCAGGCATTGTCCCAGTCGAAGCTCTGCGAGCTCAGGGCCGGATCGCGCGTGAAGTCGTACTGGCCATGCATGATGTTGTGGCCGATCTCCATGTTGTCGAGGATCTTGGCGGCCGACAGCGCGGCGACGCCGGCGATCCAGGCCGGCGGCAGAAAGCCCATCCACAGCAGGCCACGGCCCGCGGCTTCGAGCCCGCGCTGCCAGCGGATCACGCCGCGGATGTAATCGGCGTCGCGTTGCCCCAGATCGGCGACGACGCGGGCGCGGATCGCGTCCAGTTCCTCGCCGAAAGCGCGCAGCTGCGCCTCGCTCATGCTGATGTGCTGACCCATGATGTGCTCCGGAAACGCTTAGAGATCGAGCGTCACGTCGCCCTCGGCGACGCTCACGCAAAGCTGGATGTGCTGCTCGCCGTCGTCCGACAGCTGGCCGTTGCGCAGATCGCGCACTCGGCCGCCGGTCTTGCGACACAGGCAGCTGTGGCAGATGCCCATGCGGCAACCCGCATCGGGCCGCAGGCCGGCGGCTTCGGCCTGATCGAGCAGGCTGCGGCCATCGTTGGGCACGAAGCGCTCACTGCGCGCGAAACGCAGTTCACCCTCGGCGCGACCGCTGGGCGCGAACGCGTCGGCCGTGAAGCGCTCGGACAGCACGCGGCCATTCCAGCCCAGTTCGGCGCGCGCCGCCGTCACCGCCTCGATGAGCGCGACCGGTCCGCAGACGTAGATCGGCGACTGCGCATGCGGCTCCTGCAGTCCACGCAGGGTGTCGACGCCAAAGCGTTCGCCGCCCTCGCGCGTGGCGAGGATGCGCAGATCCCAGTCCGGGTGGCATTCGCCCATCGCGCGCAGGGCGTCGGCGAACACCGCCTGGTCGCGGCGCTGCACGTAGTAGCGCAGGCTCACGCGCGGCGGATGAGCGCCGCGCAGGGCGTCGGCATGCAGCTTTCGCAGCATCGCCATGATCGGCGTGATGCCGCTGCCGCCCGCGATCATCAGCAGGCTGGACGGGCTGTCGACCGGCAGCGCGAAGTCGCCTTCGGCCTGCGACAGCATCAGCAGCTGGCCGACCTGCGCCGCATCGAACAGCGCCTGCGACACGCGGCCCTGGCGCTTCACGGCGATTTCGAGCTCGCCGTCGGCCGGCGCGTTCGACAGCGAATAACAGCGCGT
>JALRLM010000073.1 GCA_023254435.1 Hydrocarboniphaga sp. | reverse complement strand
CCGAGTACAGGGCACCGGCCAGCAGCAGGTAAAGCCGCCCCGTCAGGCTGCGATCCAGCGACAGCGGGCTGTCGAGGTAGAACAGCGTCTGGTCGACGCCCAGGCTGCCGATGGGTTCGAGCACGGCCGAGGCGTTTTCATCGGTGTCTGCGTCCGGCACGACGGCTACCAGCGCGGCACTGTTGCGCTCGATGCCCACCACGGCTTGCTCGTTGGCGGTGCTGGTGTCCAGCTGATCCTCGGCCGCCAGCGCGCCGATGGAGGCCAGCGCCCCGTCCTGATAGCGCACGGTCCAGCTCTCCCAGCCCTCGCTGGTATTGGGGTCCTGGAACCAGAAGCTGCCGCCGAAAGCCCAGAGCTGGTCGGGCTGCTTGGAGGCCTCCTCGTGGCGCAGGCGTTCGTAGTCGCGCACGCCCTCCGCGCAGCCGGCCAGCTCCGGCAGGCCCGTCGGGCTCAAGGCGCCGGTGTCCGAGTTCATGACCAGCGTGCTGCAGTTGCCCGAGGCCAGGCGCACGAACAGATACAGCCGGGAATCCAGCGGTCCGAAATCGGCGCCGACGATGCGGGCGCCCGACGGCAGGCCCGTGAAGGGCAGCGACTGCAGCACCGTGGCCGGCGCGCTGCTGTCGATCTGCTGCAGCTGCGTCGGCGTCACCACGATCAGGGTTTCGGCCGAGGCGATGGCGGGCAGCATCAGCGCGGCGGCGCAGGCCGGTCTGATCCAGGCTGTGGATGAGAGATGGCGCAATGAGCGCGGCGTCATGAAAGCGGGCATGGAGGTCCTCTGGTGGTAGGTGCCGTCACCCGACGGCCGTGTCACCATGGCCTAGGCGTGAGGTGGGGTCCTCACGTGCTTCCAAAGAAGTTCTAAAGATGCGCAATGCATTGACGGGGAAGGGGAAGATGGCGGATCAGTCAGCGGCTCAGGCCAGCTTGTGGCGTTTTGGCGAGCTGGAATTCGACGAGCTGCGCCGCGAATTGCGGCTCAAGGGGCGGGCGGTCGAGCTCGAATCCAAGCCGCTGGAGCTGTTGCTGCAGCTGTTGCGTCACGCCGGCGAGGTGTTGACCAAGGAGGAGCTGCTCGATTCGGTCTGGCCGGGCGTCATCACCGTCGAAGGCTCGCTGACCACGGCGATCTCCAAGCTGCGCAAGGCCATCGGCGACGACGAGCAGACCCTGATCGTGACCGTGCCGCGCATCGGCTACCGGCTGATGGCAGCGGTCCAGCGCAAGCCGATTTCGGCGCCCGAGCTGGCAGGGCTCTCTTTCAGGCCCGGCGAGCCGGTTACCGGCCGCGATCAATGGAAGCTGAGCCGGCGGCTCGATCTGTCGCCCTCCAGTGAAGTCTGGCTGGCGGAGCACATCAAGACGCGTGAGCCGCGCGTGTTCAAGTTCGCCGCCGATGGCCTGCGCCTGCGTGCGCTCAAGCGGGAGGTCACGCTGGCCCGCGTGCTGCGCGAGGCGCTGGGGGAGCGAGCCCACTTCGTGCGCATCCACGAATGGAACTTCGACCAGGCGCCGTACTGGCTCGAAAGCGAATACGGCGGGCTGGATCTGATCGGCTGGAGTGAACAGCAGGGCGGCCTGGGCACGGTCGCCTTGTCCGAGCGCATGGATTTGCTGGCCGCCATCGCCGAAGCCGTGGGTGAAGCGCATGGCGCCGGCGTGCTGCACAAAGACCTCAAGCCGGCCAACGTACTGGTGTCCACGCGAGCCGATGGCAGCCGGCAGATCAAGGTCGCGGATTTCGGCAGCGGCCGATTGCTGGGCGATGAGCTGGATGCGCTGAGCATCACGCGCCTGGGCTTCACGCAGGCCACCGCCGCCGAACTCGATCCGATTGCGGGTACACCGCTCTACATCGCGCCCGAAGTGCTGGCTGGCGGCGGGGCGACTGCGGCGGCCGATGTCTATGCGTTGGGCGTGATGCTGTACCAGATGATCGTCGGCGACTTTCGCAAGCCGATGGCACCCGGTTGGGAAGCCGATGTGGACGATGAACTGCTGCGCGAGGACATCGCCGCCGCTGCCGCGGGCGCGCCCACTCGGCGATTGCAGTCGGCCGCAGAAATGGCCGACAGGCTGAGACAACTGGCGGCTCGACGCGCGGACCGTCAACAGACCAACACCTTGTTGGCGCGTTCGCGAACGGCCGAAGCGGTGCTGCTCAGGGCAAGGGCCCGGCGCCCCTGGCTGATCGTCGCCGTCGGCACGCTCATCGCCGCACTGGTCGTCAGTACCGGCTTTTATCTGCGCGCCGACGAATCGGCTGCGCTGGCCCGGGAACAAGCCGGCATCACCCAGGTTGTCAACGATTTTCTCATTCGGGATCTGATGTCGACCGCCGACCCGCGCTACAGCGAGTCGAACCAAATCAGCCTGATCAATGCCGTGCGCAAGGCTTCCCTGCGGATCGACGAGCGCTTCGGCACACAGCCAGGGCTCGCTGCTCAACTTCACCTCACGGTCGCGCAGGCCCTGGCCACCGTGGGCGAACCTCAGGATGCCCGCGAGGCATTCGATCGCGCCTGTCCTGCATTGCAGTCGCAGGCGCGCATCGATTGCGAGATCGCGCGTATCCGCCTGCTTTCCAAGCTCGGCGAGTACACGGACGCGGAGCATGCCCTGGCCGCAGTCGTTCCTGCAGACGGATGGGCGAGCCTGCCCGCCCAGACCGAGCTGAGCTGGCTCATGGCCGATGCGGACCTTGCCTGGCAGCGCGACGAAAACGAGAAGGCCAAGGCCGGCGCGCGAAGATCCATGCAGCGCTACGAAGAACTACAGGCGCTTCGCCCGAACGACGAGGCGCTGCGCGATCTGGGCGTCGATCTGCGTCGCCTGTCGGCTGGCATCCTGCAGTGGTGCCGCGATCTGGAGGCAGCGCGCAGCATCCTGAAGGATCTGATGCCACAAGCCATCGCCCGCTTCGGCGCTCGCAACGGCTTGGTCATCGACATCCGCAACAAGGCAGCGATCAACCTGATCGCACTGCGCAAGCTCGACGAGGCCCTGCCACTGGCAAAGAGCAATCTGGACGATGCGGCGGCGGCATTCGGCGATACCGCGATCATGACCCAGCAGGCGCGTGGCAACCTGGCGTTCCTCTATAACCAGTACACCGAACTGGCACGCGAACACGGCGAAGACACCGCTCAGTACGCGCCGTTCCAGCAGCAGGCCATCGCGCTCACATTGGGTATTCGTGACTACTGCCTGCAGCGCTTCGGCGAAAGCGGCTATTGCGTAGGCGCATTGCAAGACCATGCACTGAGCCTGCTCAACGCCGGCCGTCATGAAGAAGCGGCCACCGAGTACGCCCGCACCCGATCGCTGGCTGCCAAGGCATCGGGAGAAAACTCACCCTCCGCCAACCGCATCGCTTTTCTCGCAAGCGAGATGCTGCTGACGGCGCGCCAACCCGCTCTGGCCAAAGGCTTTCTCGACCGGGTTTCGCTTGATGAGTTGCGCGCGGCCATGCCCGACTACGCACTGGACTGCCGCTGGCCTTTCACCTGGGCTCAATACCATCTGCAGCTTCGCGACTTCGCCAAGGCCGTGCCGCTGCTCAAGGCCGCATCGAGTGCGGCTCCGCAGTCAGGTGAAAACGCCTACCTGGCCGACGATATCCGCAAGACCGTGTCCAGCTTGCCTGCGCAATGGCAACAGCAGGTTCACTGATTCACCGCCCAAACCCAAGCTCACGACGGCCGCATTGCGCAGCCATCGTTTCGCCGGTGAGCAGCGCTCAGCGCACCGAATGCGGCTGCCCCAGCATCTCCGGCGTCACCAGCACCACGCCACCGGGCGACAGCGTGTAGGCCTTGCGGTCGGCCTCGGTGTCGTAGCCGATCACGGTGCCGGGGGGAATCACGCAGCTTTCGTCGATGACGGCCTTGCGGATCTTGCAGTTGGGACCGATCTTGGCCTTGGGCAGCACCACGGCGTCCTCGACCAGGCTGCCACGCTCGACCACCACATTGGTGAACAGCACCGAATTCTTGACCTTGGCGCCCGAGACGATGGCGCCGCCCGACACCATGGAGCTGACCGCGTAGCCGCGCATGTTGTCGTCGTCGAACACGAACTTGGCCGGCGGCGTCTGCTTCTGGTGCGTCCAGATCGGCCATTCGTCGTCGTACAGGTTGAGCTCGGGCACCACGTCGACAAGTTCGAGATTGGCCTTCCAGTAGGCGTCGATGGTGCCCACGTCGCGCCAGTAGCCGGCCTTTTCCGGCTCGTGCACGTCGCGCAGCGCGTAGGCGTAGACCTTATCGTTCTGGATCGCCTGCGGAATGATGTCGTGGCCGAAGTCGTGGCTGGACATGGTCATGCCGGCGTCGCGCGTGAGCAGCTCCAGCAGGTAGGCGGCGTCGAAGATATAGATGCCCATCGACGCCAGCGCGGTGTCGGGGCGTCCCGGCAGGCCCTCGGGGTTCTTGGGTTTTTCGGTGAACTTGACCACGCGGCTGTCGCTGTCCACCTGCATGACGCCGAAGCCGGTGGCTTCCTCCACCGGAACCTCGACGCAGCCGACCGAGATCTGCGCGCCCTTCTCCACGTGATGGGCCAGCATGCGGCCGTAGTCCATCTTGTAGACGTGGTCGCCGGCCAGGATCAGCACGTGGCTGGGCTCGTGGGCGCGGATGATGTCGATGTTCTGGTACACCGCGTCGGCGGTGCCCATGTACCAGCTGTTCTCGTCGATGCGCTGCTGCGCCGGCAGCAGCTCCACGAACTCGCCGAACTCGCCGCCCAGGAAGCCCCAGGCTTTCTGGATGTGCTGGATCAGCGAGTGGCTCTTGTACTGCGTGAGCACGCCGATGCGGCGGATGCCCGAGTTGATGCAGTTGGACAGCGCGAAATCGATGATGCGGAACTTGCCCGCGATGGGCACCGCCGGCTTGGCGCGCCATTGGGTCATGGGGCCCAGTCGCGAACCGCGACCGCCGGCCATGACGAGTGCGAGGGTGCTCTTGGTGAGCCGGCTGACGAAGCGCGGATCGGCGTTGGATTGCACAGGTTCCTCGAAGAAGCTGCCCAGGTCAGCAGTATGGTGGTCGAATTTCAAGTTGGCGACTCCTCGGTGGCGTTCCCTGGCCTGTTGTTTCGAAGCGTTTCGAAATGCGCATCGCGATCCATCGCGTGCCGGCGGTATCGCAGGTCTCTTGGAAGCAGCCCAGGCAAGACCAGTGCCGTTTGCCGCAGTAGCGGACGAGCTACCAGCGCGACGACAAAAAAAGTCTGTCTGCATCAGCTTTTGCACGCGACTTCTGTCAACGTCGGTTAAAAGCAAAGACACCAATGAGGCTGTCAGCGCAGGCGCACACGCCGTCGGCCCGCCTGCCACTGGCGGCGCGCCGCAAACTGCATGACAGTGCGGAGACCGGCGGGAGAAATGAGTGGCGGCCGCCGGGTTTTTCCTGTGCACATCCGATGGCTTGCGAAACGTTTCGCGGCCGGCGATGGTCTGCAGGATATCGAGGACGGATCAAAACCAAGGACGACGGGGTTCGCATGACATCGGGTATCCAACTTTCGCGGCCGCTGGCGGCCTGGCTGCTGACCACCGCCGCGCTCATCGCCACGCCGCTCGCCCATGCGGCCTCCAGCCAGGCCCGACAGCAGGCGGCCGCCGCGGTCGCCAGCGGCGACGCGCAATGCAAGGCGCTGGGCGACTTCTACTGGGAGATCGGCGACGCCCAGGGCGTTCAGGGCAGCGGCACGATCGGCAGCGATTACTCGGCCGACCAGAGCATCAAGATCGCCTCGGCCTCCAAGTTTGTCTGGGGCGCCTACGTGCTCGAGAAGATCGGCAAGAACGCCCAGCCCAGCGACGAGCAGGTGGCCTATCTCGAAATGCGCTCGGGCTACGCCAAGTTCAATCCACTGTTCTGCGCGCTGTCGCGCAGCGTCGACAGCTGCATGAGCTCGCGATCCAACGGCGAGCTGGAGAACCGCGCGGTCGGCAAGTTCTACTACGGCGGCGGCCACGACCAGCGCCTGGCCGGCATGCTGGGCCTGGGCGGCCTCGGCAACCGCGCGCTGACCGAGGAAGTGCGCCGCTACATCGGCCCCGAGCTGGGCTTCTCGTATGGCTCGCCGCAGCTCGCTGGCGGCATGGAATCGAGTCCCGCGCAGTTCGGCCAGTTCCTGCGCAAGGTGGTCTCGGGCCAGCTGCGACTCAAGGAGTTCCTGGGCTACAAGCCGGTCTGCACGCAGAACTGCGCCGAGGCGCTCGACAGCCCCGCGCGCGAGCCCTGGCACTACAGCCTCAATCACTGGATCGAGGACACGCCCGGCATCGGCGACGGCGCCTACAGCAGTCCCGGCGCGATGGGCTTTTATCCGTGGATCTCCAGGGACAAGAGCACCTACGGCATCCTGGCGCGGCAGAAGCTCGGCGCCAGCGCCTACTGGGACAGCGTGCTGTGCGGTCGCAAGATGCGCAAAGCCTGGATGGAAGCGAAGTAGAACCGCCCGGGTCCGGTGTCGCGATGGCGGCCCAGCCGCCATCGCCCGCCAGGGCCTAGCGCAGCGCCTCGAGCAGGCGCTCGTGGAAGCGCTCCGGAGCCTCCACCTGCGGCGAATGGCCCAGCTCCGGAAACTCGATCAGCTGCGCGCCCGGAATCGCGGCGGCGGTGCGCCGGCCCAGGGTCTCGTACTGGCCCAGCCGCTGCGCGACCTCGGGCGTCGCACGGTTGGCGCCCGGCGCGGTGCGATCGCGGCCGCCGATCATCAGCGTGGTCGGCCGCGTGATGTCGGCAAACTCGTGCGCGATGGGCTGGGTGAAGATCATCTCGGAGGTCTGCGCCTGATTCCAGGCCACGCGTTCGCGACCCTCGCCGGCGTAGAGCCCAGCCTGCATCGTCACCCAGCGTTCGTACTCGGGCTTCCAGCCGCCCGGATAGTAGTAGCGCAGCTGATAGGCGCGAATGCTGTCGGCACTGGTCCTGAGCTCGTTCTGGTACAGCGCGTCGATACTCGCATAGGGCACGCCCTCGGCCTGCCAGTCTTCGAGGCCGATGGGGTTCACCAGCACCAGGCGCTCGACCTGCTGCGGAAACATCAGCGTGTAGCGCGTCGCCAGCATGCCGCCCATCGAATGCCCGATCACGGTGGCACGCGGCACGCCCAGCGAGGCCAGCAGCGCCTGCATATTGGCCGCCAGCTGCGCGAGGCTGAACTGATAGCCCTGCGGCTTGGATGACTTGCAGAAGCCGATCTGGTCCGGCGCGATCACGCGCCAGCCGGCCCGGCTCAGCGTTTCGATCGTGCGCTCCCAGGTGGCGGCGCAAAAGTTCTTGCCGTGCAGCAGCACGGCCACGCGCTCGGGCGAGACCGCCTTCTCGGGAGGCACGTCCATGTAGGCCATGGATAGCGTCTGCCCCTGCGAGCGCAGCTCGTAGCGCTTGACCGCGTGCGGATACTCGAAGCCTTCGAGCATCGCGCCGTAGCGCGGGGCTTCGGCGGCGATGGACGGCGGCAGCGACGCCGTCAGCATCGCCGCCAGCGCCAGTTGCCGCAGCGCGAACCTCATCGCATGAGTGGGAGCGGCGGGGTGCCTTCCATGCCGTGGCGCAGGGCGAAGCCCATGCGGCCCAGGCACTGGTCGAGCCGCCGCGAACCCAGCGGCAGGCGCGCCATCTGATCGGCCAGTTCGCGCAGATGCGACCAGGGGTCGGCCTGCTGCGGCCTGGCGTCGCTGCCGGCGGGGCCGATCAGCAACTGGGTCTGCTGCGAGATCGCGGTCAGATAGTCGCGACGCTCGGCCGCGCTGCAATGCGCGCGGCAGCGATCGACGAGATCGACCAGCGAATTGAGCTGGGCCGCGCCGGCGTCGGCCAGCACAGGTTCGGGCGAGTCCGACGAGACCACTTCATCCAGGTGAATGCTGTCGCGGTACAGGCTCATGGCGGCATCTCGTCGAGGGCTGGATAACCCGCAACGCAAAAGCGGTGCCGCCTGGGCCCGTACTCCCCAAATAATGACGGTACGGTGCAAAACCCGTCCCGGGCACCGGCAATTCGCCCGGACCGCAGACCCGATCAGGCGCTTGGCACGACCGGATGATGCCGGTGCAGGAACTCGATGACGCCCTTGTTGAAGGCGTCGTTCTTGTCGCCGGCCACCATGTGTCCGGCGCCATGCACGTCGTAGACCTGCAGCGACGGCATGTGGCGGCGGAACTCCTCGACGCCGGCCTCGGACACGATGTCGCTCTGCATGC
Organism: Hydrocarboniphaga sp.; assembly: GCA_023254435.1. Classification (GTDB taxonomy): domain Bacteria; phylum Pseudomonadota; class Gammaproteobacteria; order Nevskiales; family Nevskiaceae; genus Hydrocarboniphaga. The sequence goes on along the minus strand of JALRLM010000073.1, from coordinate 2,168 downwards.
CGCGCACCAGCAGGGTCGGCGTCCGGATCCCGCCCGCCGCCTGCAGCATGGCGTCGACGAACTCGGGCGGCTCCAGGCGGCGGTTGTCGGCGACGAAGCGCGGGTCCCAGTGCCAGTAGTAGCGACCGTCGCGCAGCCGCAGGTTCTTCTTGAGCCCGGAAGGATCGCGCGGACGCGGACGATGCGGGTTGTAGGCGGCGACCGCGTCGGCGGCCTCGTCCAGCGTGGCGAAGCCGTCGAGGTGCGCGACCATGAAGCCGATGATCTTGGCCGAGCCCACGGGATCGATGCGTGGCACCACGTCCACGAGCACCAGCGCGCTGGCCAGCTCGTGATCCTGGCCGGCCGCGTGCAGCAGCGTGATACCGCCCATCGAAGCCCCGACGAGCGCCGGCTTGCCCGGCAACGTGGCCACCACCGCGCGCAGATCGTCGGCCAGCAATCTCAGCGAATAGACCCCGTCGGGCGACCAGTCGCTGTCACCGTGCCCGCGCGCGTCGAGGTTGATGACGTGATAGCCCTGGCGCAGCAATTCGTTCATGGCGCCCTGCCAGGAGTGGCGCGTCTGCCCGCCGCCATGCAGCAGGACCACCGCGGGGTAGCTCGGATCGCCGCCGACGTCGGCGCTCACCGTGATGCCGCCGGGCACCGGGTAGCGACGCGTCTCGGTATGGGTTTTCATGATGGTTCGGGTCTCCGGCTCTGGTCGGCGATCGGTCGCCTGTCGGGGTCCGGTGTCGTGGAGGCTGACGCCGGCCGGTCGTCAACTGTCGGCCATCGAAGCGCCGCAGGCAACGTTCGCTCGCCGCGTTCAGGGCATGGACGCCAGTGCGTAGACCACCAGCACAACGGTCTGCACGAGTTCCACCAGCGTACCGGCGCCATCGCCCGTGAAACCGCCCAGCCGCTGCATCAGCGAGCGCCGCCAGCGCCAGAACGACAGGGCCGCGACGACGACGGCGATGACGCCCGCCGACAGCGACGCGCCCGCCACCGCCATCAGCGGCGCGACCGATGCCGCGATGACCGCGATGGCGATCAGCAGCGCGGGCGAGCGGCCTTCGGCCAGCGCCGAACCCAGGCCGCGCTCCCGGCAATAAGGCGTCGTCGCGACCAGCAGCAGCACCGCCGCGCGGCCCAGCAGGGGCGCGACCAGCAGCGCCGCCGGCGCTTGGGCGGCGTCCAGCGACGCCAGCGCGCAGGCCTGCAGGATCAGCAGGCTCGCCACCCCGATCACCGCCATCGCACCGGCGCGCGGGTCCTTGAGCAGGGCCAGCGTGCGTTCGCGATCGCCCTGCCCGCCCATCCAGGCATCGGCACAATCGGCCACGCCGTCCAGATGCAGGCCGCCGGTGATCGCCACCAGCGCCAGCAGCAGCAGGCCCGCGCGCATCGGTGCCGGCGCCTCGGCCAGCAGCAGATACAGCAACAGCAGCAGCAGGCCGATGCCGGCGCCGACCAGCGGATACCAGTACAGCGAGCGCGCCAGCTCGCGCGGCGTCGGCGCGCTCGACAGGCGCAGCGGCAGACGCGTGAGGAACTGCGTGGCGATCGCCAGCGCATGCGGCGGCAGGCTCAGCATGAGTCTCCATGCGCGATGTCGAGCGGCCACAGTGCCGCCAGCGGCACCTCGATGTTCAAGGCCTCGCGCAGCGACATCCCTTGCTGCGCGGCCCGCAGCACGCGCATGGGCCCGCCATGCGTGATCACGAGCACGCGCTCGTCGCTATCGATCGACGCGCGCAACGCGCCCGCCGCCGCGATTACGCGCGACTGCAAGGCCGTCAGCGGCTCGGCATCGGGCGGCGTGTGCAGCACCGGATCGCGCCAGAACGCCGCCAGCTCGTCGCCCGGCAGATCGGCCACATCGCGACCTTCCCAGGCGCCGAAGTGCAGCTCCATCCAGCGCGCATCGACGCTCAGCGGCACCTCGATGCGGCGCGACAGCTCGAGCGCGAAATCGTGGCAACGCCGCAGCGGCGAGCTGACGATACGATGCCAGCGCCGACCGGCCACGGCCTCGCGCATCTGCTGCCAGCCCATCTCGCACAGCGGCACATCGGTGTGGCCGTTGTAGCGGCCGCTCACCCCGGTGCTGCCGTGACGCAGCAGCTCAAGCGACGGCATCGACGTCCGCGTCGGGATGTCGCTGCGATACCTGCGCCGCA
>JALRLM010000054.1 GCA_023254435.1 Hydrocarboniphaga sp. | reverse complement strand
GCTGCGCTCGGTGCTGCCGATCGCGGCGCTGACCCTGCTCGCGCTCGGCGCGGGCTGGTTCGGCGTCTATCGCGCGCTGCGGCCGCTGCGTCGCATCGAGGACGAACTGCAACGGCGCGCGCCCTCGGACCTGTCGCCGCTGTCGACGTCGGTGCCGATGGAGCTGGAGGCGATGGTCGGTGCGCTGAATCGCTTCATGGGCCGGCTCTCGCTCAACGTGGCGACGCTGCGCGCCTTCATCGGCGAGGCCGCGCATCAGATCCGCACGCCACTCGCGGTGCTGCGTGCGCAGGCGCAGAGCGCGCTCGACGACGACGATCCGCAACGCCAGCGTCGCAGCGTCGCCATCATCGAGGAGGGCAGCGCGCAGCTGTCGCGCCTGGTCAACCAGCTGCTCAGCGACGCGGCGGTGATCCACCGCGCCGACCTGCGTCGTTTCGACGACGTGGAGCTGGCCGACGTGGTGCGCCAGGCCCTGCGCGAAAGCCTGCCGCGTGCGCAGAGCGCGCTGCGCGTGCGCTTCGACTGCCAGGCCGAGGACGCGATGGTCGAGGGCGATGCGATGATGCTGCGCGAGGCGATCAAGAACATCGTCGACAACGCGCTGCGCTACGGCCGCAAGCCCGAAGGGACCGAAGGGCTCGACATCGAGTTGAGCCTGGTCGAACAGAAGCGCGGCTACGTGCTCGACATCGCCGATAGGGGCAGCGGCATCGCCGCGATCGATCGCGGCGGCGTGTTCGAGCGCTTCACGCGCGGCCGCAACGCGGCGCCCGGTGGCGCCGGCCTGGGCATGGCGATCGTGAAGCGCGTGATCGACAGCCACGGCGGGCAGATATCGCTGCTCGACCGCGAGGGCGGCGGGCTCGTCGTGCGTGTCCGCCTGCCGCGAGGCAAGGCTGCATGAAGCGCGGATTCGCATGGATGGTATCGGTGGGCATGGCCTGGTGGTCTGCGACCCTGCATGCCGATCCGGGCGACGAGACCTTGTTCCCGGCGCCGTCCGCGGGCGAGGTGACGCTGTCGCTCTACGGTGCCACCGACACCGTCGACATCGTGCCGGTAGTGCACGATTTCCAGAAGCTGCATCCCGATCTGGCGGTGCGCTATCGCGAGTCGACGACGATGGCGATGCGTGGCCGCTTCCTGCAGGATCGCGATCGCGAGGACGGGCCGGACGTCATCATCAGCACGGCCATGGACCTGCAGGTGCAGCTCGTCAACGAAGGCTGGGCGCAGCCGTATCGCTCGGCCGAAACCGGCGCCCTGCGCAGCTGGGCCCAGTGGCGCAACGAGCTGTTCGGCTATAGCTACGAGCCGGTGATACTGGCCTACAACCGCAAGTTGATCGACGCCGCGCAGGTGCCCAGGACGCGTTATGCGCTGCTGGCGGCGCTGCGCGATCCGGCGCGGCCGCTACGCGGACGCATCGGTACTTACGATGTGACACGCAGCGGCATCGGTTACCTGGTGTCGAGCCAGGATGCGCGGCTCAGCAGCGTCAGCGGCGCGCTCTATGCCGCCATGGGCGATAACGACGTGGTGCTCATGGATCAGTCCGGCGCGCTGCTCGACAAGGTGTCGAACGGCGAGCTGACGATGGCGTACAACGTGCTGGGCGCTTACGCACAGCGGCGCATCGACGCCGGAGCACCGCTGGCGATCATGCAGCTGGAGGATTACACGCAGGTGCTCATGCGCACGGTGTTCATTCCGCGCACCGCGCGTCGCGTCGATGCGGCGCGCAAGTTCGTCGACTATCTGCTGTCGCAGCGTGGGCAAGGCTTCATGGCCGCGGGCAGACCCTTGCCGCCCTTGCGCATGGAAACCGACGACGCCAGCACGCCCGCCGGTGCCGGCGCGACGCAGCGCGCGATTCCGCTCGGCCCCGGTCTGCTGGTGTATCTGGATCGTCTCAAGCGCCAGCATTTCGTGGAGAGCTGGGAAGCCGCGATGCGCCATCCACACCCGCAGCGCGAGGCGGGCACAGAACGCTGACAGCTCTGTGACAGGCTCGCTTTCCTAGACTCGTTCGCAGACGCCATCACCGCAGGATGGCTGACATCGGCCGGCCGCAGCGTGATCAACGCGTGCCGTAGCCAAAACAAACGGGCGACGAGAGGAGAAGAACATGCTGACCGCATTGGGCTTCGGCATGGTGGTGACGTTCATGTATCTGATCATGAGCAAGCGGCTGTCGCCGCTGGTGGCTCTGATCCTGATTCCGATCCTGTTCGGCCTGCTGGGTGGTTTCCACGCCGAGCTCGGCAACATGATGCTCGACGGCATCAAGAAGCTCGCGCCCACCGGCGTGATGCTGGCCTTCGCGATCCTGTACTTCGGCCTGATGATCGACGCGGGCCTGTTCGATCCCATCGTCTCGCGCATTCTCGCGCTGGTGAAAGGCGACCCGCTCAAGGTCGTCATCGGCACGACGATACTCGCCAGCGTGGTGTCGCTCGATGGCGATGGTTCGACGACCTACATGATCACGGTGTCGGCGATGCTGCCGCTGTATCGGCGCCTGGGCATGAATCCGCTGGCGCTGACCGCGGTGACGATGCTCGCCGGCGGTGTCATGAACATCCTGCCCTGGGGTGGCCCGACCGCGCGCGTGGCGGCGACGCTGCATCTGGATCCGGGCGAGCTGTTCGTGCCGATGATTCCGGTGATGGGCGTGTGCCTGGTCGCCGTTCTGTGCGTGGCCTACAAGCTCGGTCTGGCGGAACGTCGTCGCCTGGGCACCGTGAAGCTGCCGGCCGACAGCGCTTATGCGGTGAACGATGCCGCGCCGTCGCTCAACATCAGCGAAGAAGATCGCCAGCTGCGCCGTCCGCGCCTGCTGTGGGTCAATGCGGCGCTCACCGCCGTGCTGCTGGCCGCGCTGATCGCGGGCCTGATGCCGCTGGCGGTGCTGTTCATGATCGGCTTCACGCTGGCCGCGATCATCAACTATCCGCAGCTGGAGCTGCAGCGCAGCCGCATCAGCTTCCACGCGCAGAATGCGCTGCCGGTGGTGGCGATGATCTTCGCGGCCGGCGTCTTTACCGGCATTCTGTCGGGCACCGGCATGGTGGAGGCGATGAGCAAGAGCTTTCTCGCCGTGCTGCCCGATGCCTGGGGGCCGTACCTGGCGCCGATCACGGCCGTGGCCAGCGTGCCGTTCACGTTCTTCATGTCCAACGACGCGTTCTACTACGGCGTGCTGCCGATCATCGCCGACGCCGCCAAGGTCTATGGCATCTCGGCCGCCGAACTGGGTCGCGCCTCGCTGGTCGGCCAGGCTGTGCATCTGCTGAGCCCGCTGGTGCCGTCGACCTATCTGCTCGTGGGCATGGCGGGCGTCGAGTTCGGCGATCACCAGCGCTACACGATTCCGTGGGCGCTCGGCATCGGCGTGGTCATGCTGATCGCCTGCCTGGCGATGGGGCTGTTCCCGCTGGTGTCGGTGGCGGGCTAAAAAAACACGAGGCCGATCGGATCTCGATCCGATCGGCCTCGTGCAGGCCGTCGCTGATTCTTAGTCGCGCAGGCCGAGCTCGAAAGCCGACGCGCTGCTCGCGGCGCCCGTCACGTAGCCGTAGAGCCCTGCGGCATAGAGCAGGTTGCCGCTGTAGCCGCCATCGGCCTGCACCACGCCGGCGACCGGCACTTCGTAGCTCAGTGTCGCGCCGACGCCGTTGCGGCTCAGGCTCGCGGCCAGCCAGGTCGCGCTGCCATTGGCGGACGCCGTGTCCGCCGCTGCGTAGTCGCCGTCGGCGTCGCCCGAGGTCAGCGCGCTCTGCGCGGTGAACAGGCGCAGGCCGTAGACGCTCGCCGACTCGCGCAGCATCTGCATCGGCACCACCACGTCGCCGACCCGGGCGATCACCATCGAGCCGCTCAGCGTGCCGCCCGTGGTCACCGCACCGCCGCTCGCGGGCGTGGTGTAAACGTCGAAGATCTGTCGCTCGTTGTTGTAGCTCAGATAACCCTTGGCGGTCTGCGCGCAGCTGGCGTCGTAGGTGACGAAGCCGTTGGTCGCGACGTCGGTGCAGAGCTGGAAAGTGCCGGCGTTGCGGATGCGCCCCGAGCTTCCCGAGTAGGCGTTGCCGACACCATCGATGATGCGCGTGCCGATGGCGTTGTAGATCGCGGCTACATCGTTGAACACCGTCGGCGTGGCGCTGTTCTCGAACCAGCTCGAGAACGCCAGCATCGGCACGAAGCGACTGGCATCGACGTCGCGCAGGCCGCCCAGCACGACGCCACCGTCGCCGAGCGTGAACACCGCACCGGCTTCGTCGCTGCTGTAGCTGCAGCCGTCCAGTTGCACGAGCGTGCCCGATACCGTGCTGCTGGCGCGTTGCAGGCTGGCGTCGATGCTCACGCTATAGGCCAGCGTCGTCGGGTCCAGCGTCAGCGTAAGTTCTTCGCCCAGCGTGTCGCCGCCCTTGTACTGCGTGATCGCGGTGGGCAGGCGACTGCAGGCCGCCGGCGTTTCGCCGCCACCGCCGGTGTCGCCTCCACCGCCGGTGTCGCCTCCACCACCGTCGCCGCTGCCGGGATCGGTTTCGTCTTCGACCGGATTGCGGTCGATGCAGCCCGGCAGGGCGAGGGTGGCGATCACCAGTGCCAGCGGTGCCAGCTTGCGCGCCGGCAGTCGGGGTTGGGATGACATGCGATTTCTCCTGATCGTGTCGTCGTGCAGGGCGTAGCGCCTAGAACACGACCTGTGCGCGGAAGCCGATCGAATTGCCGGTGTCCGGTCCCTGATAGCTGCCCACGCGGTTGTCGGTGGTCCAGTTGACGTAGTTGAGCATCAGCCGCGACCAGTCGTTGATGTACCAGTTGATGCCGATGGTGTCGCTGCGGCCGTCGCCGCCGCGCGGCGCGTCGCGGAAGTCGTAGCGATCGAAGCGCACGGCGATTTCCCAGGCACCCCAGCCGCCCGACGTGACCGGGCTCAGCACCTTGGTGGAACCCCAGATGCCCGAGCGCGTCGAGAAGCCCGGCTTTTCACCCGTGATGAGCCAGCCGGCCGATACCGACGAGGCGGTGCGCTCGATCACGTCCAGCGATTCGGAGTCGATGCGGCGCTTGGTGTATTCGCCGAAGGTCCAGAAGTTGCGGAACACGCCGCCCACTTCGTAGCCCCAGGCTTCGTCGCGCTGGGGATCGGCGATGGCGCCCGAGGATACGCGCAGGTTGTCGTTGAAGCTCTGGCCGATGCGCGGCGTGTTGTTGATGCTCTCGACGTCGTCGCCGAGCGTCTCGTAGTAGTACCAGCTGCCCAGGTGCACGAAGCCCTGGCGCGCCTTGATCGGATTGACGTGGCCGCGGATCGAGTAGGTGATGGAATCGCTGGCCGTGCCTTCGTTGTCGACACCGTCGCCGGTGATGCTCGCGCCCAGATGCCAGCGCGAGCCGAACACGCGCATGTAGCCGCCCAGGCCGAAATAGCCGTTGTAGGCGGCGCCGACCGCGGCCACCGCGTTGCGCTCCATGAACGGCTCGCGCGCCAGCATGCCCGAGCCTTCGATGCTGCGATCGCGCAGGCGATTGCCCAGGTAATACTCGGTGGGCAGGCCGAACAGCGTGCTGTCGTAAGAGAGATACGCCTCGCGCACGCCGGCGAGATCGTCGGAGAAGGTGACGTCGAGCTTGTAGCCCAGTGCGCCGATGCTGCCCTCCGCGCCCAGACGCAGATCGGTGGCCTCGGTGCCATAGATGTTGCGCTCGTCGAAGCGCGAGCCTTCGGTGCCCGACCAGTCCAGGCTCAGGCGGCCGCGCGGCTTGAACGTGAAGTAACCGTCGGCGCTGCGAAATACCGGCGCACCGCGCCAGCGCAGGTTGCCCGATCCGCCGCCGCCGCCATTGCCGGCGCCGACGCCAGCGGCCGACAGTTGGGCGATCTGCGCTTCGAGCAGGCCTTGCTGGCTGTCGGTGATGGCCGCCTGGACTTCCTGCGCCTTGGCGCTGGCCTGCTGCGACGAGGCATCGGCCGGCGCGGCTGTAGCGGGCAGCGGTGCAACGGCCTGCGCGGTTGCGGGCTCGTCGGCCTGCTGGCTTTCGAGCGTGGCCAGGCGCTGTTCGAGCTTCTTGATCAGCTCGGCCTGTTGCTTGAGCAATTGCAGCAGTTCGGCGTTGGTCGCCGAATCCTGGGCGGTGGCGATGCCGGCGTTGAGCAGCAGCGGGCTGCCGACGGCCGTGGCCAGCACGGCCATGCGTAGACGGGTCATGGCGTTTCTCGAAAGAAGAAAAAGAGGCGCGAGCGCAATCGGGGCGCCGGCGTGAACGTCGGCTTAGACGTCGCTGTCCTGTTCGTGATCGTCGGCGTCGTCGACGCGACTGCCGGCGGCCGGCGCGCGCGGCGCGTTCTGGATCACCGATGGCGGCAGGATGCTGCGCTGGTCGAGCCAGCCATGACTGCGTGCCCACAGGGCGAACAGGCGAGGCCACGACGAGGCCAGCGCGCCGGGGCGTCCCAGCGTCCAGCCATGGCCGCCGTTCTCGAACACGTGCAGTTCGGACGGCACGCCGTGTTCGCGCAAGGCCGAGAACATCAGCAGGCTGTGGCCGATCTTGGCGATGGGGTCGTCGGCCGCATGCGCGATGAAGGTCGGCGGCGTGCTGGCGCTGACGTGGCGCTCGGCCGAATAGGCTTCGATGGCATCGCTCTGCGTGCCCAGTTCGCGCCGCGTGCGCGTGGTGTCGTAGGGCGGCTGCAGCGAGATGACCGGATAGATCAGCGTCGCGAAGTCGGGGCGCGCGGACGCCCGGTCGGCCTCGTCGACGGCGTCGTAGAACTTGAAGTCGTAGCGCGACTCGATGATCGCGGCCAGGTGGCCGCCGGCCGACAGGCCCAGCACGCCGATGCGCTGCGCATCGATGCCCAATTCACCGGCGCGGCTGCGCAGCAGGCGCATGGCGCGCTGCGCGTCCTGGAACGGCGCTTCGGCCTTCCAGCCGTCGACGGGCAGGCGGTAGTAGAGGATCACCGGCGTGACGCCCATCGCGGCCAGCCATTCGGCAACGGGACGGCTTTCGTTGGCGATCTGGATGCGGAAGTAGCCGCCGCCGCCGAGGATCAGCACCGCGGCGCCGTTGGGGCGCGCGGGCTTGTAGATCTCCATGCGCGGCGTGCTGATGTTGGAGACGGCGCCGATGCCGTTGCCGTCCTGGCCCACGCGTTCGGGGCCACGCACCGGATTGTCCTTGAGCGTGCCTTGTGGCCACAGCTCGAGCACGGTCGGTACTGTCGATTGAGCTTGCGCGGCCGCAGCCAGCAGCAGGCATCCGAGCGCGACGAAGCGCCCCATCCATAGGGTTTTCATGAACCTCTCCTCCACCGCTTTTTCGTAGTTGGAGCGGGATCCCGTGCGGCCGCCGTCGTGCGTCGCGTGTCGATCCTGCTGCGCCGCTTTCCATGGTCGGTGGAAGGCGCTGCGCGAGTCCCTGCTCTCGCTGCGATTTTTACTGCAGCGGCGCACCGCGACCCAATAGCTCGATGGTATTAGGCGCGGCTGCCGTCGCCGGCACGGCGGTTCTTCAGCCGCGCTTGCGCGGCGATATCCACATGGTGATGGTGCCGCGAAACACCGCGTCGCCCGCGCGATCGGCGATTTCGATCTGCGCCGGCAGCTCGAAGCCCTCGTCGCCGAAGTCGGGCATGCGATCGAAGTACGCGCGAGCCCGTACGTCGGTGCCCGCCTTCTTGAGGTACTCCACGGTCATGCCCTTGGGAATCCAGCGATGCGTGGGCGGCACGCTGGCTTCCGTCATGATGCCGCCTGCCAGCTCGGCGAGGTTGCAGAGCGCAATGGCGTGGATGGTGCCGAGGTGATTGGTGATGGCGCGATGCTTGGGCACGGTGGCCACACAATGGCCCGGCCCCAGCTCGACGAAACGCGGACGGATGCTGCCGAAGTAGGGCGCCTTGAAGCAGATCGCCCGTGTGAAAACCCGCTTGCCCAGCGGGATCCGGGTCAGCGCCTGCCAGGCGCGCAGCACTATCGGAGAGCTCATCGTCGGCATCCACCCGCGTGAAGTGAGGCCGGGATTGTCGGCCCGTGCGCCGCTGGTCGGCCAGTGCCGCGCGGGCGGCGGCGGCTGTCGTTTCGGCATGGCGCCGTTCTTGCAGCCTTTGCGGCCGTAGGGAGAGCAAGAGCAGGCGAACGCAGTGAAAGAGATGCCGATGCGTCGTTCTCGTCGATGGGTGCGCTGGCAGGAACTGCCGGCCGTGCTGCCCGTTGCCTTTCTGCAATCCCTGAGCCTGGGCCTGATGTGCGGCATGGCCACGGGTGGCCTGCTGAGCTGGCTGGTCTGGGATGCGTTCTGGATCGGCGCCAGCATCGCCGCGGTGCCGATGACGGCGATCTTCCTGCTGCTGTTCCTGCGCCTGGCCCTGCTCGAGGAAGGCGACTGAGTTCATTGGCGGCGCAGCGCCGCGGGCGATCGCCCGCAAGCCTGGCTTTCCGCGTCAGGCGGGCGAGCGGAACTCGCGTGCCGTCGTCAGCAGGTCCTGCATCAGCACCGGCAATTCCCGTCGCAAGGACGGAATGTGGACCTGCCAGTCGCGGCTGGCCTCGATCATCGGCTCGGGCCGCTTGAGCCGGCGCGCGATGCGATACAGCGCGAAGTCGATGCCGGCCTGCGTCGAATAGCTGCGCAGCAACGCCTGAAAGCCCGTGCGTGTCGGGCGGCGTGGGCTGTCGAACCAGTTTGCCGCATCGGCCACGGCGCGCGCACCGCGCCGGCAGAAGGCCGACAGCGTCTCGTCGGAATACTGCCCCCAGTCCAGCGCCAGCGCGTGATCCATGAGCACGTCGAGGATCACCGGCGCGTAGCGACGTGGGCCGACGGGAAAGCGGCCGATGGCACCCAGCACGCGTTCGTGCTGGTCGGTGACCGTGTCGATGCGTCGATGCAGGCGGATGGAATGCGCCACCGCGTCGGGGAAGCGGCTCAGGTCGGGGCCGCGCACGAAGTCGCCGAGCACGGAGCCGGCCAGATCGGCGCCGCAGCGATCGGCGATGTAGAGGTGGGCGAGGAAGTTCAAGAGGGTATTCCGGGCGGCCGATCACGGCCGCGAACAACCTGACTGGGCCGGCAGTACGAATTTACCCGTCCGCTGATGGGGAGATTTCTCACGCCGTTTGTCGGCATTTTTCCTACTCTTGTCGCCGTTCAGTACGGGTTGGCTCTTTGCCGAACCCTGTCCTTCTGCTTAGCGTGTCGGGGAGACCGCATGTCGCGCCTTACGCATTATCGTCTGATTTCTCTGGCCGCTCTGGCCATGCTGACCGCCTGCAGCGGCGGCGGCGGCGGCGTCGGTGGCGGCAGCTCGCCCACCCCGACCGATCCGGGCCCGTCCGATCCGGGCACCCCGACCACGCCGACCGACATCACGCCGCCGGCTCCCGAAGCCGTGGTCGGCAGCTGCGACGCCGCCGAAGCCGCCATGCTGACCCAGGAGCGCCTGTCGCGCATGGCGCCGGGCACGCTGGCGCAGTTCGTGGTCAGCTTCAAACATGCCGGCGCGCCCAGCACCAGCGACAAGCGCCTGCTGCAGACCCTGCTGGTGCGCGGCGCGCTGACGCTCAACCGCTTGCCGATCGCCGGCGTGCTCGCCACGCGCGAGCAGGCGATGGCGCTGGCCGCCAACCCGGCCGTGCGTTCGCTGCGCTTCAACGATCCCGTCACCATCGACGACGTGCAGGCCAACGAGCTGACCTCGGTCACGCGCGCGCTGACGCAGCCGACGCTGATCAACGCCACGGCCGAGCCGTTCACGGGCAAGGGCATCACCATCCTGGTCAACGACTCGGGCATCGACGGCACGCATCCCGACCTGCAGTACGGCACCAAGGTGCTCGAGAACGCGCTGGGCCACCTGAACGGCCTCGGCGACACCGTGGGCATCAACCCGCACACGCCGATTCCGGGCGTGCCCAATACCGACGTGCTGGGCTCGCACGGCACGCACGTGGCCGGCATCGCCGCCGGTGACGGCAGCGGCTCCGACGGCCTGTTCACGGGCTCGGCCAAGGGCGCGACGCTGGTGGGCTACGGCTCCGGCGCGGCGCTGTTCGTGCTCGACACGCTGGGCGGCTTCGACTACGCCATGCAGATCCTCGACGAGCACCCCGAGTACAACCTGCGCGTGGTCACCAACTCGTTCGGCAACACCGGCGACGTCGGTACCTGCTTCGACCCCGAAGACCCCACCAACATCGCCACCAAGGCGCTGTCGGATCGCAACGTGATCGTGGTGTTCTCGGCCGGCAACTCGGGCAACGGTCCCGACACCATGACCGGCAACTTCAAGAAGGCGCCGTGGGTGCTCGCCACCGCCAACGCCGAGAAGTCGGGCCTGCTGGCGCCGAGCTCCTCGCGCGGTTCGCTGGCGCGCAGCAGCTACTACACCACGGTCGACGGCGAGCAGATGATCGTCGAGGACCGTCCGACGGTGACCGCGCCGGGCACCGACATCGTCTCGGCCCGCGCCATCGCCATCGATCCGCTGAGCCCGCTCGATCTCGAAGCCGACATCAGCAACGGCGACATCCCGCTGGCGCTGATTCCGTACTACACGCAGAAGACCGGCACCAGCATGGCCGCTCCGCACCTGGCCGGCCTGGTCGCGGTGCTGCTCGAAGCCAACCCGGCCCTGACCTGGCGCGAGATCAAGCCGATCATCGAAAAGACCGCCACCAACATGCCCGGCTACGAGCCCTGGGAAGTCGGCGCCGGCATGGCCAACGTCGAGGCCGCCATCGCCATGGCGCTGAGCCTGCGCAGCGACTACGGCAAGCCCAACAACACGCAGCGTGGCTTCTTCTCCAGGATTGGCCTCGGTGAGTCCACGGTGACGCCGGTCAGCGTCAGCTTCGCCCCTGCCGGCACGCCGGAATCGGTGGAATTCGACGTCGGCGCCGACGACAGCCTGGTGCTTGTGCAGTGGAGCCAGCCCACCGGCAATCCCTGCACCTGCGCGCTGGTGCTGGTCGATCCGGACGGCAACCGCTACGGCTCGTCCATCGCGCTGCCGGTGCTGGGCGCCACCGTCGCCGCCTCGGCTCCGGCCAAGGCCGGCAAGTGGACCTTCACCGTGCGCGGCATCGGCTCGGTGTCGGGCGTGCCGCTCGATCCGCTGGGCGTCACCAACGGCATCGCCGGCCCCGGCACGGTCGACGCCAACCTGACCATCTTCAAGACCGGCACCACGACGGGCCTGGCCGACATCGCCAGCCACGCCGATCGCGCCGCCATCGAGTTCGCGGTGTCGGAGCGCCTGGTCGACGGCGTGTCGGGCGGCTTCAAGCCCGACCAGCTGCTGACGCGTGGCCAGCTCGCCGAGTACCTGATGGGCTGGGGCGTGCGCCAGACGCGCGCCACCGACGGCGGCAAGCGGTTCAGCGACACCACGGGCTACGTCGCCGCCTTCGCCGACGCCGTCACCGCGCCGGGCCAGCTGGTGATGGACCAGTCGCAGGACGCGCTGCCGCCGATGAGCGCCAGCGGCAGCAGCTTCAACGTCGGCGGCAGCGTCACGCGCGAACAGCTCGCCTACGCCCTCGTGCAGGTGACCGGCCGCCAGGTGAGCACCGCGCAGTACGAAGGCGTGGAG
>JALRLM010000542.1 GCA_023254435.1 Hydrocarboniphaga sp. | reverse complement strand
CCATCAGCACCACCTACATCTTCGTGGTGCGTTGGAAAGGCTGGGACGCGATGCCGTTCTACATCCAGGCCAACCGGCTGCAACTGCCCTGCTTCTTCGCCTTCGTGCTGCTGGGCATCCACGACCGCAGGCGCGCGGAATGGCACCGGCGCTATCTGTACATGGCGACCCTGTTCGTTCTGGAACCCACGCTGTCACGAGCGTTCGATCCCCTCAATCCTCTGTTGAACTCGTTTACGGACGAGCAGGTCGACTTCGCCTGGTGGATGTTCTCGATCGGCGTCTGGAACGCGTTCTTCGTCTCGCTGTTCGTCCACGACTGGATCGTGGACAGGCGCATCCATGCGGTCACCGCAGGCGGTCTGGCGCTGTTCTACCTGATCTGGGCCGTCGTACTGCTGCTTTGAGCGACCGCGCGTTTCGCGTATGAACCGCTGCTCATGTCGGCATGAGCAGCGCGATTGCACCCATCAGGTTCCGGCGGCTTGCGCAACGCCTGCCCGTCTGTCGAGAGCCACCATCGGGCGTTCGTCGCCATTCACTGCGGCCGCCGAACGCGGGCAGCGAGCCGCCTTCACGATGCGCGCTCGTGGGCGCGCCTTTCTGACGTCATCAAACGCCGTCACCATTGCCCGACGCATGACGCGCGACGATCACAATGGATAGACGATGAATCGCTGGGGACCGGTTTTTTGCGGGGCCATGCTGTTGTCGGCCTGCACGCGGGCCATCGCCTCCGAACCCTCTGGCGATGCGCCGGGCATCGCAGCCGCGCCTGCCGAAACACCACCCGCGGCAGCGCTTGCCTACTTCGATGAAACGGCGGCGCAACTGTTCGATCCGCAAGTTTCCCGCGATCAGCGTCTGCAGTCCCTGGCGCTCGTCAAGCAAGCCGCGCAGCTCAAAAACGGTCATGCGCTGCACCTGCTCGGCAGCCTTTACACGATGGACGACTCGCATCCGGCCGCGCTGGTCGCGCAGGACATGCAGCAAGCCAAACGCTATTTGAGCCAGGCGAGCGCTGCCGGCATGTTGCTGTCGATGCCTTTGCTGGTCGAAATCGAACTCGCGCTTCAGAACCCGCAGGCCGCCATCGTCTGGGCCCATCTGGCTCTGCACTATCGGCATCAGCAGGCCCTGGCACGCCCCCATGCGCCTGCCGTCATCGATGCGGGCTACTACTCCGGCCTGCTGGCGCGCTGCCAGAAAGCCCTGGGCGATCGCTACGATGGCGATCAGATTCTGGCCAACGTCAATGCGTTCTTGACCCGTTACGACACGCAGATCCGCGAGCACCTCGAAGGCGACAGTCCATGGCCGATACCCGCATCGCTGCGGGCACGGGATTATTCACTCGAGGTGCAAGACGCGCCCTGGAGCTATCGCCCCGACCGTGGCTTGAGCGTTCCCATCGATACCAAGACCCGTGTCGAAGGCTCGGCCGCCTATTACGCCGGTGTGAATCGAAACGGAACGATCAAGCGACTGCTGCTCGTCGGCTCCCTGCAGGAGTCGCGCTATCTCAAGAGCATCACGGACCATCTGCGGCACTTGAGCTACAAAGCCGCCGATGAGTCGGCCCCCGAGTTGCGCTGGACCTTGATCACCATGACCTCGTCGGGGACTCAAAGGCGCTTGCTGAGCCACTGATCGCAGCACGCGAAGAAGTGCCGTACCCGGTGCCAGCAACCGCCGCTCTAACCGCGCGCCATTGTTCTGGACCCAGTGACGTGAGCTGTTCGAGCTGCCTGTGATTCAGCAGGAGTCTTGAAGTGGCGAACGGCCTGCTCGGCCCAGACCTGGCGGGCGATTTCCTTTACTTCTTCGACGTCGTCAATGCTTTTTCGATGAAAGCAGGTCTGCAGTACATTTTGCGATTCGCACAGGCGGAAGCAGACTTCCTGAAGAACACCGACATTGCCCTGACAGAGCAAGACCATCTCTTTGCGCAGCTCGCGGTGGAACTCGACATTGAGAATTTTCTCGCCCGTCGTGATGACTCTTTCCAGGTCGATGGTATCCCATCGGTCGGCGTCCACCGCGATCAGACGGCCGGCGAGATCCGGGTTGAACTGCACCAGCCTGTTGGGCTCGCGCCAAACGCCGATGACGATGAACACGACGGATGACTTTTCGTGAAAAGCCTTGAGGTCGAATGCAAGGTCGCGCTGGACGTCGTAGGGCAGATAATGAAAGTCCTCCAGCAGGACAAACTTCGTGAAGGTCAGCAGTTCAAGAGCGCGGATGATGTCGTCCACATCGGTCGGATCGATGTCGACGTCGAGGTGCGGGGCGTCCCCGTTCTGCGTCGCAAAGGCCCCTGCCTGTTTGAGTAGAAGTTCATAGATCTGCTCTCGCGTCATGTCGTTGCCACACTGCACGACAACGTGACCATCTCCCTTCAAGCACTGCCTTCTGAGGCAGCTTTTTCCCTGTTTGGAGCTGCCATGAAGCACGATGTGCTTGTCTCTCGACAAGGCGTTGATGAATTTTTCATCGACGTAAGAGCGGGAGATATAGGTCAGCGGAATGGCGCGCGCAACGCCAAAGACTTCGATGAGTTTGTTCATGAGCTGAGGTGCACTTTTGCATCGCTGATGCTGGCGGAGCCGCAGGATCCCAGCGCGGGAACCAATGGAAATCGACGGATCGACGTGACGTAAAAGCGCTGGCGAATCGAGTGGGCACGCATGACGATCAGGATTGGGATTGGGAATCTATGTTTCCAATCTATGCCATACCTCAGTCCGTAGACATCATCAGCCTTGATGAGGGCTGGCTTGCTTCCGCCACCCTATTCAGGCGAGGCAGGCGACATCGGATCGGAGTCGGTATCTTTTTCCTGTGTGGCGTGCGCACGTCGCCTTCGTGCTCGTGTCGATCCTGTCGGCCGCGTTTCCAGGACTGCCGATCGGCGGCCAACCCTGGTACAAACCCTAGCTCGGGGTTCTCCCATCTGGCTGCGGCCAGGCCTGCGGCCGACCATGGCGCCTGATTTCACGATCGCCAGTGCACGTCCAGCGGTCGCTTCTCACGGAACGAGAAACCCAGGAACAGGAGCCCGCATGAGCACCGTCAGCGACGCCACCAGCACCATCCAGGACAACCTGTCGCAAGGCATCTTCGACTGGGACGTCACTCACAGCGAACTGATCGAGAACAATCAGGTCGTCGCCGATCTCACGCCGCAGCAGCGCAACGAGCTGATCGCCGGCCTCTCCGACGACGACCTCAAGAACTGGACGCAGGAGATCGACGGCTGGAGCGGCGCGCTGAGCGCCAGCGAACGCCAGGAGCTGTTCAACAACCTGGCCCAGGGCCTCGACGCCACGCAGCTGACGCGACTCGTCAAGGCCTTCGAAGGCAGCCCGGGCGGCTATCAGGCACTGGGCGAAGCCGTGGCCAATCACGCCAGCGCCGACACCAAACTGGCCTTCATCCAGGCCACACAGGGCAGCATCGACGGCGAGTACTACGCCACGCAGGGCCGCGACGGCAACGCCGAAACCGCCGTCGTCGCGCGCGTGCTCGGCAGCCTGGCCAACGATCCCGCGCAGTTCGACGCCGCCGTGAAGTCGCTCAGCGACAGCCAGCTCGCCGATGTCATCAAGGTGGGCCTGGGCCGCAATCACATCGCAGGCCCTTACACGTCAACCACGCTGTACGAGCCCTCGGCCGCGCTGGACATCCTGCGCGGCGCCGCCAACAGCAGCGACCCGGAGGTGAAGGGCCGCGTGTTCGAAGCCGGCACCGAGCACCTGACGATGGTCGAAGGCGGCTCGGCCGACGCCGCGCTGACCGAAGGCCTGACGCAGATCATGCAGAGCGACCCCAACGCCGTGGTCAACGAACTGCAGACGCGCACCGACATCACCGGCGAATCGCTCAGCAACTACATCAAGGAGATGCTCAACTCCGATCGTGCGCAGGACGTGCGCAATCTGCTGGTGCAGATGCAGCAGGGCAACGACGGCAGCGGCAACGCCTACCAGAACTTCGCCAACCCCGAGACCGCGCGCAACATCGGCTTCTTCGCCGGTGCCACCGCCGCCGCCATCAACAGCATCACCGGCGACGCCGAGGATCAGGCCAACCTGCTCAAGAACATCTTCGGTGCCGGATTCGGTGCCGCCGGCGCGGCCAATCCGGCAGCCGGCGTGATCGCCTCGGTGGGCAACGGCATCACCGCCATCGCCATCGACGACATCATCAACGGCGTCAAGAACGACAACACCGATCTCAAGCGCGCGCTCTACGAGCTGGCGATTCCGCGCGGCCCCGACGGCAAGCTCAACATGCAGGGAACGGGCTACACTGATTTCAATGCCGCGTACTCCGCCATCGCCGAAGTCAATCGCTGATCCACGCGGCCCTAGCGCGGCCCGTCACCACACGGGCCGCGCCCGGTCGTCGGCGTTCGCCCCTGCAAGGCCGTCATGACGCAGCGCCCGCGCTGGCTCTGCGTTCTGCTGCTGGCCTTGTGCGCCTGCAACGGCTCCGTCCAGTCCGAATCCATGTCCACCGTTCCCGCACCGCCGCAGGCCACGCCCTATGCCGGCAAGGGCCCCACCAGCGCTGCACAGCTGGCGATGGCCGACCTGCATGCGCGCCTGCGCAAGCACTTCGACAAGCCCTGGGACATCGAACGCTACGACCTGCCTTCGGCGATGGGCTGGGATCGGCTCACGGCTTACTACGGCGACGCGCTGGGCAAGGGCTGGAGCGTGGACGCGCGCTACGAGGATCTGGCCGGCCCGGGTTATCGCTCGCGCGTGTGGACCGACGGCCAGCGTGCCGCCGCCGTCGCGCTGCAGCCGGGCGCGGACGAGTCCACGCAGGTGCTGACGGTATTCCTGCCCGAACACTGACACCACGCTCGCGTCGGGTGCCGCCGGCGACGGACGTCGCCGTCGTTCGAGTCGCGCCTCGCACTGTTTACGACACGATTTTCCTGCTCCTATAGTTCGCCCCATTCCAGGCGCCGCAAGGGTCGACCTGGCTCGTCCAATGGAGTGAGAGTGAGCCATTTCTCCCAGCCCGATGCGGGGCGGTTTCATCGTCGCGCGGCGCGGATGCTGGTCGCCGGCCTGAGTGCCATCGCGGCCGCTGGCGCCCAGGCCCAGACCACCACGTCATCGACGGCACCCGGCGCGGTCGTGGAGTCGCGCGGGTATGGCACCCGCACCGAGACCGAGCCGCCGCGTTACGTGCGCCGCGCCAGCGAAACCGGCGTCGATGCGCTATCGAACCTCGACTGGCTGAGCCTGGGCGCCGACTACCGCGCGCGCTACGAGATTCGCCATCACGACTATCGCCGCAACGCCGAATCCGACGATCCGCTGCTGCTGCGCACGCGCCTGTACCTGGGCGTGGATCGCATCCTCGATCCGCTGCGCCTGGGCGTAGAGCTGCAGGACTCGCGCCTCGTACACAGCGAAGTCGCCGACAGCACGCGCGACGTCAACAAGCACGAGCTGCTGCAGGCCTATGTCGAACTCCACGGCTGGGACTTTTACGGCCAGGGCGAGCCGATTCGCCTGCAGTACGGGCGACTGGCTTTCGAATATCTCGACCGCCGCCTGATCAGCCGAAATCCCTGGCGCAACACCACCAACAACTTCGAAGGCTTTCGCCTGCTCAACGGCTCCAAAAGCGGCGTCGCCTGGCTGGACCTGCTGGCCGTGCAGCCCGTCACCATCGAGCCCGACGAGCGCGACAAGGCCGATGAGCAGCGCTGGTTCTACGGCGCCATCGGCAGCTACAGCGGCTACTCGCGCCTCGTCACGCTGCAGCCCTATGTGCTGCGACTCGACGAAGACCAGACCGATCGCCGCATCGACACCTGGGGCCTGCGCGGCTATGCGGCGTTCGCCTCGGGCTTCGACTACGACGTCGACCTGAGCCTGCAGAGCGGCCACAACGGCACGCAGGATCACCGGGCCCAGGGCGCCACCTTCGAGCTCGGCTACACCGCCGCAAGCCAGCCGTGGAAGCCGCGCTACAGCGCCTTCGTCGGCTACGCCAGCGGCGACGACGATCCCGACGACGACGACAGCAACCGATTCAACCGCCTGTTCGGCTTCGGCCGTCCGTGGTCGGCCAACGACTATCAGGTCTGGGAGAACCTCATCGCGCCCAAGGCGCGCATCGAGCTCAAACCCGGCAGCACGCTGCAGCTCGAGGGCGGCTACGGCGCGTTCTGGCTGGCCTCCGACACCGACTCGTGGTCCAACGCCAGCCGCCGTGACCGATCGGGCCAGAGCGGCGATTTCATCGGCCAGGAGATCGACGGTCGCGTGCGCTGGCGCGCGCATCCGCTGCTGGAGGTCATCAGCGGCTACGCGCACTTCTTTCCGGGTGGCTTCACCCGCAACACCGGGCCGTCGCCGCAGGGCGACTTCTTTTACCTGGAGCTGAACTTCCAGCTGTTCAAGTAGACACTCGCGAGAGCAGCCCGTCGTCCGCTACCGCCTCGTAGCGCGGGTCGCGAGCCGGCGCTTTCATGCGAACACACAGGATGAAAATGGCGGGCGGCTCACGCCCCGCCCTGCGCAGGTTCATGCCCGCCTGCACCCGCGTCGCCACGCAAGCCCTGTAAGCTTGCGGCTCCGCCAATCCATCCAAACAAACACCCCATGCCCCGCCTGATCCGCGCCCTGGGATGCCTGCTGTTCGCCTCGCTGCCCGCCCTCGCCCTGGCCACGCCGGCCGAGGAGGCCCGCATCGACAAGCTGATCGGCAAGATGACGCTGCAGGAAAAAGCCGGCCAGCTCACGCTGGTGGCGGCGGTCTACGACGACGAACCCTCAGACCGCGAACGCAAGCCCGGCGAGCCCACCGCGATGGAGCGCCAGCTCAACGAAATTCGCGACGGCAAGATCAGCGCGGTGTTCAACGGCATCGGCGCCGACTGGGCGCGCAAGCTGCAGCGGGCAGCGGTTAAGGAATCGCGCCTGGGCATTCCGCTGCTGATCTCGGTGGACGCCATCCACGGCTTTCGCACCATCTTTCCGGTGCCGCTGGCCGAGGCCGCGAGCTGGGACGTGGAGCTGGCCGAGCGCGTGGCGCGCGCCACCGCCGTCGAGGCGACGGCCGCCGGCGTGGCCTGGAACCTCGCGCCCAACGTCGACATCGCGCGCGACGCGCGCTGGGGCCGCGGCGTGGAAGGCGCCGGCGAGGACGTGCTGCTGGCCCAGCGCATGGCCGCCGCGCGCGTGCGCGGCATCCAGAAGGGCGAAGGCGGCAAGCATCTGGCCGAACCCGACGCGCTGCTGGCCACGCCCAAGCATTTCGTGGGCTACGGCGCGGCCGAAGGCGGGCTCGACTACAACCCGGCCGACATCAGCGAGCGCACGCTGCGCGAGGTCTACCTGCCGCCGTTCAAGGCTGCCATCGACGCCGGCGCGCTGGCGCTGATGGCGGGCTTCCACGAGATCGGCGGTGTGCCGATGATGGCCAACCACCACCTGCTTACCGAGGTGCTGCGCGACGAATGGGGCTATGAGGGCATCGTCGTCTCCGACTACGCGGCCGATCACGAACTCGTGGAGCACGGCGTGGCGCGCGACGACCGCGAGGCGGTGAAGATCGCCTTCATGGCCGGCGTCGACGTCAGCATGACCAGCCGGCTCTATCAGCAGTATCTGCCCGATCTGGTCGAGGCCGGCGAAGTGCCCGTGGAGCGCCTGGACCAGGCCGTGCGCCGCATGCTGCGCGTGAAGATGAAGCTGGGCCTGTTCGAGGCGCCCTACGGCCGCATCGACGCCGCGCGCGAAAAACAGCTCAGCCACACGCCGGCCGCGCGCGCACTGGCGCTGCAGGCCGCGCAGCGCAGCATCGTGCTGCTCAAGAACGATCACGATCTGCTGCCGCTGGCGCGCGATGCGCGTGTCGCGCTGATCGGCCCGCTGGCGGGTGGCCCGGACCATCTCAACGGCCCATGGACGGTGTTCGACGACAAGCGCGACGCGGTCAGCGTCGAGGCCGGCCTGCGCAAGGCCCTGGGCGCCAACGCGCGCATCAGCGTGTCCAAGGGCAGCAACATCGACTCGCCGCTGCCGGGCGGCCTCGAAGCCGCCGTCAGCGCCGCACAGAACGCCGACGTGGTGGTGCTGGCCATCGGCGAGAGCGAGGCGATGACGGGCGAGGCGCAATCGCGGACCGAAGTGGTGATTCCGCCCGCGCAGCAGGCCCTGGCCGAAGCCATCGCGGCGACCGGCCGGCCCACGGTCGTGCTGTTGCGCACCGGCCGCGCGCTGGCGCTGGAAGGCGCAGTGCGCGACGCCGACGCCATCCTGGTGACCTGGTTCCTGGCCGCCGAAACCGGCAATGCCATCGCGGACGTGCTCTATGGCGACGTCAACCCCTCGGGCCGTCTGCCGGTGAGCTTTCCGCAGCGCCCCGGCCAGGTGCCGGTCTATTACGCGCGCAAGAACACCGGGCGCCCGGCGCCGGCCGGGCCGTTCCAGGAATACACCGCGCGCTATCGCGACATCGGCGTCGGCCCGCTGTATCCGTTCGGCCACGGCCTGGGCTACTCGCGCGTCGAGTACGACGAGCCCACGCTCAACACCACCTGGCTGGAGTGGAACGGCACGCTCAAGGTCAGCGCGCGCGTACGCAACACCGGCAGCCGCAGCGTCACCGAGACCGTGCAGTTCTATCTGCGCGATCGCGTTGCCAGCGTCACGCGGCCGCTGCGCGAGCTCAAGGACTTCCGCCGCATCACGCTGGCGCCCGGCGAGTCGCGCGAGCTGAGCTTCACGCTCAGGCACGACGACCTGGCGTTTCTCGGCGACGACCTGAAACCCGTGGTCGAGCCTGGCGATTTCGATGTCTGGATCGCGCCGTCGGCCACCGCTGGCACGCCGGTGCGCTTCAAGCTGATGCCGGAGCAACCGGTGCCGGATTCCGACGAGAAGCCCTGAGGCGCGTCAGCGCTGCGCAGTCTCCGCGCGTCTGCGCTGCCCGATCAGCCGCACGATCTCGTCCTCGCCATAGGGCCGCGCGTCCTTCACGCGCAGGCTGTCGATCCATTCGCGCGCGAAGTCGCGCTGCAGCCACAGGTTCAGCGCGGCGGTGATCAGCATGGCGATCAGCGCGCCGGTGCCCGCGCAGCCCATGTCCTTCTGCGCATCCCAGACGTCGCCCTGCGAGCCCAGGTAGGCGGCGCCGAGTTCGCCGCCGAAGAATTCGGCGGCGGCCCATTCGATCAGCTCGTACAGCGCCGAGGTCGACAGGGTGAAATCCAGTGGCAGGAAGTAGCCCCAGAAGCCGCGCGCATCGGCGACGCGCAGAAAGATCTCGCGCAGCGGATAGGCCAGCAGCAGGCCGTAGCTGAAGTGCACCACGCGATCGAAGTTGTTGCGCTCCCAGCCCAGCAGGGCGTTGAAGCTGTGGCCGGTCAGCGACTGCCAGGCCGCTTCGTAGGGGACTTCGGCGTAGGTGTAGTGGCTGCCCACCGCGTGCAGGCACATGAAGACGAAGATCAGCGTGTAGGAGATGCGCGAGAACACGAAATGCCGGTGCGCGGCCAGCATGCCGAGGCCGAACAGCAGCACCAGCACGTTCTCGAGCAGCCAGTCGTGGCGGTCGTAGGGGTGGATGGCCAACGCGATCCATAACACCGCATAGACGGCGATCAGCGCGGCGACATACCCGCGATAACGGGGCGGCAGGCTCGTCATGGGCGTTCTCCGGGCACCAGGATGCGATCCCGCAGGTTAACGCCGCCCCCCGTCCGCGGCGAGATCAGTGCCGCCATAACAGCGAGTTATGCGCCTGAGAGCGCTTTTCATTGGCCTACAAGCTGACAGGCTTGTAATTTATCCGCTGGATCCCATCGGCCCTGCGACACGGGCCCTGCCAATGAAAGTCATCGTCATGGGCGCCGGCGTCGTCGGCGTCACCACCGCCTGGTATCTGGCCAAGGCCGGTCACGAAGTCACCGTGCTGGAGCGCAACGTCGGCGCCGCGCGCGAAACCAGCTACGCCAACGGCGGCCAGATCTCGGTCAGCCACGCCGAGCCCTGGGCCGCGCCGTCCGCGCCGATCAAGATGCTCAAGTGGATGCACAAGGAGGACGCGCCGCTGCTGTTCCGCCTGCGCGCCGATCCGGCGCAGTGGAGCTGGGGCCTCAAGTTCCTGCGCGAGTGCAGCCTGGAGCGCCTGCGCTACAACATGACCCAGCTGGTCTCGCTGGGCACCTACAGCCGCAGCAGCCTGCAGGAGCTGCGCGCCGACACCGGCATCGAGTACGACCACCTGAGCCGCGGCATCCTGCACTACTTCACCAAGCAGAAGGAGCTCGACGGCGCGCTCGCGGGCGGCCGCATCATGGCCGAGCTGGGCGTGGAACGCCGCTTCATCGACGTCGAAGAGACCGTGAAGCTGGAACCGGCGCTGGCGCAGATCCGCGGCCAGCTGATCGGCTCCACCTACACCGAGGCCGACGAGTCGGGCGACGCCAACCTGTTCACGCGCCGCCTGGCCGGCCTCTGCGAGCAGAAGGGCGTGCGCTTCCGCTACGGCGTGCGCGTGCAGAAGCTGCACACCTCGAACGGCCGCATGCTGGGCGTCGAATTCGCCGACGAGGACGGCGCCTATCAGTTCGCCAATGCGGACGCCTACGTGCTGGCCCTGGGCAGCTTCAGCCCGCAGCTGGCCAAGGGCGCCGGCGTGCCGCTGGACATCTACCCGGTCAAGGGCTACTCGATGACGCTGCCGATCGCCGATGCCAGCAAGGCGCCGACGATCAGCCTGACCGACGAGGAGCACAAGGTGGTGTTCACGCGCCTGGGCGATCGCCTGCGCGTGGCCGGCACCGCCGAGTTCAACGGCTACTCCGTCGACCTCAACCACGTGCGCTGCCAGGCCCTGCTGCGCCGGACCATGGAAGTGTTCCCGGGCGTGGGCGAACCGACGCAGGCGCGCTTCTGGACCGGCCTGCGGCCGTCGACGCCGAGCAACATTCCGTACATCGGCGCCAGCCGCGTCTCCGGCCTGTATCTCAACACCGGCCACGGCACGCTGGGATGGACCCACGGCCCCGGCTCCGGCCGTGCGCTGGCCGACATCATGAGCGGACGCAAGCCCGATCTGAACTTCGCCTTCAGCGGCGCCTGAGCGATGTCCGCGGCGGCGGGCTGGCATGGCTGGCCCACCGCTTGCAGCCGAACGTAGCGGAAGCCTTGCCCGGACGGTCGATTTTGTGGCCGCCGAGACTCTATAGTTCGCGCTCATGGACCCTTTGCTCAGTCAACTCGCACGCACCGTCACCGGCGCCCAGACGCTGGAAGGCCTGACGCGTCCGCTGCTGGAACTGCTCGAGACCGTCACGGGCATGGAATCCACCTACCTGACGACGATCGATACCGCGCAGGGCAAGCAGCACATCCTGTTTTCGCGCAACACGCGCCAGATGGTGATTCCCGAAGGCCTGTCGGTGCCCTGGGACGACACCCTGTGCAAGCGCGCGCTCGACGAAGGCCGCGCCTACACCGACGACGTCGCGAGCTGCTGGGGTGACTCCGAGGCCGCGCGGGCGCTGGGCATCAAGACCTACCTGAGCCAGCCCGTGCGCAATCTCGACGGCGGCGTCTACGGCACCCTGTGCGCCGCCAGCGCCACACGCGTCGACGTCGCCAACGACACCGTGAAGGTGCTCGGCATCTTCGCCACCCTGATCGCGCATCAGGTGGAGCGCGAGCGCCTGCTCGACAACCTGCGCAAGGCCAACGAAGAACTGTCCTCGCACGCGCTGATCGACCCGCTCACGGGCGTCGCCAACCGCCGCGCGCTGGTGACCGAACTGCGCCGCATGCTGGCCCGCGCGGGCCGCGAAGGCGAGACCGTGCAGGTGGCCTTCGTCGACCTGGACGGCTTCAAGGCCATCAACGACCGCTACGGACATCAGGCGGGCGACAGCTTTCTGGCCCACATCGCCAACCGCCTCGCGGCCGGCGTGCGCACCGGCGACATGGTGGCGCGCTACGGCGGCGACGAGTTCGTGGTGATCGCCCTGGGCACCGATGGCGACGACCTGCAGCAACGCGTCTCGCAGCTCACCATCGGTCGCTTCGCCAGCAGCACCGGGCTGTCCATCGACTACGGCGGCGCCAGCGTCGGCGTGACCTCGTCGCGCTCGGGCGAGACCGAGCCCGAACCGCTGCTGGTGCGGGCGGATGCGGCGATGTACGAGATCAAGAAATCACGCAAGGCGGCGCGGCCGGCTTAGCTTGCTGTAGTGGCTGCGCGCTGGGGCGTCGCGAGCCTTCGTGACCGATCATCGGTACTGGAGCCGGCGCAGGGCCGCAAACGAATAGACCGGCGAGCGAGCATGGGCGGCTCGATGCCCTGCTCAACTTTATGGCCCACGCATAACGGACCACGCAAACCTCCCCCGAAGAACCGACTGCGCGGCTTCGCAGGAAGTGATCTGGGCAATGGCATGTCACAGAAGTGGACTCTGGCTTTGCGCCGCGACCCGCACCGGATACGGCAATCTGGGCCCGACTTCACAGCGCGAGACGGCCAAGGTGCTTGAGCAGGCTGACGCCAGGAGAGTGATGCCTTAATGTCCGGCAATCAATCCGGACTAATTTTCTGGGCATCTAATGAATCAATGGGATAGCGAGGCTTCGGCCAAGTTATACGGAATGCGTCACAAGTTAGGCGGAATCCGGGTTCCGGCTAATTGGCGTTAGCAGCGTGCTGAAAAAGCCCTGGAAAATTGGTCGCGTGTCTTCAACGCTCTCGAATTTTCGAGGTTTGGCGATACGCTCACGTTCAAAAGGCTCGCGGCCAAGGCCTTTGAGCCCATTTCTGAGCCTGTTGCCATGCAGCGGAGGCACCTCTCCCGCGTCATGCGGGCACCAGCTTCGGGATGCGCACCAAGTTGTAGGCGGCCAGGGTCATCGTGAAGCGCCAATCGACCCGGACACGGCCTCGAAACTTGGTCTGCGCCATGCCGCCGATCTCCTTGGCCCAGCCGAAGATCTCTTCAATGCGTTTGCGGGCGAGCTGGCTGATGGCGTAACCCGGCGTACGAGCGACCCGATCGGACACGGCCGATCGGCGTCCCTTGGTGTTCTGCGCGATGTGCGGGACGACGCGCGCGGTCTCGAGCCGTTCCACGAATTCCTTGGCGTCGTAGCCCTTGTCGGCGCCCAGCGTGACCTCGCCGTCGGTCTTGATCGCATCGATCATCTCGAAGGCGGCGTCGCGCTCGGCAGTGCCATGGGCCTGGGTCACGCAACCGTCCACGACCAGTCCGTTGCGGTTCTCCATCAGCGCGTGGCCCAGATAGGCCAGCTTCGATTCCTGCCCTTTGGCCTTCTTGAAGAGCCGGCACTCCGGGTCGGTCGTCGATTCGTGCGTCTCGTTGCTGCGCTTCTGCCCACGGAAATCGACTTCCACATTAGACCCACCGCCAGCGCTCGGCGGCTTGGGCCCGTCCTTGGGTTGAAAGCTCTTCATCGACGCCCAGGCCTTGATCAGCGTGCCGTCGACGCTGAAGTGCTCGTCGGAGACCAAGCCCTTGTCGTGGGCCTTGCGGACCACCTCGCTGAGGAGCTTCTTGCCCACATCGTGACCGACCAGCCGATCCCGATTCTTCGCGAACGTCGAAGCGTCCCACACCGCGTCGTCGACCGTAAGGCCGACGAACCAGCGAAACAGCAGGTTGTAGTCGAGCTGCTCCATCAGCAGCCGCTCGCTGCGAATCGAGTAGAAGATCTGTAACAGCAGGGCGCGGATCAGTCGCTCGGGCGGAATCGAAGGGCGGCCGGTATGCGAGTACATCGCCGCCAGCGCCACATTCATGCTGTGAAGCGCCTCATCGACCAAGACTCGCACCGATCGCAGCGTATGCTTGGCGGGGACTCGATCCTCCAGCGCCACGTAGCTGAACATCGCCTTCTGAGGATCTTCGGCTCCGCGCATACACTCGTTCCTCGTCGCTCCCGTTTCAATACTCCAGCACTTTCCGTGCTGGGTTTTTCAGCACGCTGTTAGAGCTATTTCTTACCAAGGAGAATGAAGTGAATAAGAAAGAAATCGAAGCGGTGAAAGCAAACTTGCTTGAGATCAACGAATTCATCTTAAAGATTGAACCAGAGATTCGCTCGGCTGCCTTCGATTTTCTTGCGGAAGCTTACTTTGGCGATGAACGTGCCTCCAAGATTAAGGGTGACACAGAGAAAGAGGGCGGAAATACCAAAAAAGGTCAGAAAACCAACACCGCAAACA
The DNA here is from genome assembly GCA_023254435.1 of Hydrocarboniphaga sp. Classification (GTDB taxonomy): domain Bacteria; phylum Pseudomonadota; class Gammaproteobacteria; order Nevskiales; family Nevskiaceae; genus Hydrocarboniphaga. The sequence goes on along the minus strand of JALRLM010000542.1, from coordinate 7,905 downwards.
CGGACGATCTTGGAGCGTTCATCTCCAAATTTCAGCATGACAAACCAGCTGACAATGTGATGCTGCTAGCGGCGTGGCTTTACGCTAGCTACGGTGTCTATTCAATTACCGCAAAAGAGATCAAGGAACTCGGTGATTCATGTGGGCTCATCACTCCCGGCCGATCCGATAACACGATGCGTGGAGCGAAGAAAAACGGGAAGGGGCTGTTCAATCAGCAAGGAAAAGGATGGAAGCCGACCGTCAGCGGAGAGCTTTACTTTAAAGATACTTACGGGGTAACGAAGGGAAACAAGTCTTTGCCAACTGAGTGACGGCAATGACACTTGTTGAGTTCCTGCATCCGTTGAAGAGTGCGAGCACACGCACTCTGTGTTTGGCAGCGATGTACTTTCATGAGCGCTACGAGGCTGGCGATCCAATTACGGTTGACGGGCTGCGCCAACTTCTTCGTAAGGCGAGAGTTCCGAAAGTCGACAAGATGAATCTTGCTGACACCCTGTCAAAGTCGGCGCCATACGTCGACACACAAGGGAAAGATGGCAACAGATTTCTATGGTCTCTTACCATATCTGGACAAGAACATGTCCGCTCATTGCTTAATCTGCCTGCGCGTGATGTGGAGATTGAGAATGATGTGGCGGCCCTGGAGAATCTAGTTCGGAAGGTGGGTGACTCCGACGTTGCGAACTATTTGGGTGAGGCGCTGAAATGCCTTCAGGTAAATGCGCTCAGAGCTACGGTCGTTTTCCTTTGGTCTGGAGCTGTAAAGCAGATACGGGATGAGGTCTACTCTAATGGAGCGGTTGCTGCCACAAACGCAGTTGCAAAGTTCGACCCAAAAGCCAAGGCCATTAGCAAGGCAGATGATCTGGTCTTGATCAAGGAGTCAGTACTCCTTCTCGCCGCACAAGAACTGGGTGTGTACGACAAGAATCAACGAGCTGTCCTAGAAGACTGTCTGAATTTGAGGAACAAGTGCGGGCACCCAGGCAAATACAGCGTTGGCCCTAAGAAAGTCAGCAGCTTTTTTGAAGATCTTGTAGGGGTAGTGTTCAAGTGACTGGCTCTAACCAACGCTTCCATCCGACGTGCCAGCCGCTGCGCGGCCGCCACGCGGCTGAAGCGCGGCGTTATAGGCCATGAAAGTGACGTTGATTCGGCTGGGTATACTGCTAGGCAGTCTGCTCGTTCAAAACGCAGCAACTCATATAGTGCTTCGCGTCAATGCCCGAAATGGTGTCTACGCTCCAGACGCTGACACATTGGCCATTCCTATTTTTCTAACAGCCATGTGGTCACTGATCATGCTGGTTTATTCGGTCCTCGCTTCGGGGATCGTCCACTTGCTCGTTGGGCGAGCATCGCAATCGCCACGTTGGCGCTTCATGCTTTTAGCCACAGTCACAGTCGCTTTCTACATCCCTCCACTCCTGGTCCCAATAGTGTTTCTTCTATATTGGTTCGGCCCCAACCATTACCTTCTCAGCGTCGCAGTTGTTCTTCCAGGTATCGTCGTGGCCTGGATGCTCGCATCGGAATTACGGCAGTTGTCCTATAACTATCGCTTCAAGCCGACGTCCCGGCCTCCGCTTCGCTCCGGCGCGGCCGCGGCTTAAGCTGGTGTTGGGCCGTATGAAGCGAACTGCGCTCAAAGGTCTGCTCTTTCTAGGCGTCCCGGCGTGCGGTGCGATGTGGGGTTATCTTTTCGCACGGCGACAAGTTTCCGAAGCTGTGCGCTGGATGATGGAGAAACATGGCTGGGTTTGTGGCACCGGCCTAGACACTCCATATTATTTCTGGCCACCCGTGGGCGGCTTAGCGGGGCTCCTCGCTGGCTATCTGCTTTGGCGCCTACTCCGCTCCGCACCTGAATCGCCCGGGCCTCTGTAGACAGTCTGAACCGCCAGGAGCCGCGTACGGTAGCCCTCGAGTGCATGAGCAGCTCAAGCGAGACGGGAGTTCTGTTGGGCGCCGAAGAATCGAACGTCTGATGCGGGAAAACGGCATTTGGACCGTGCGGAAATCCTTCATCGGTGCGCTACGAACCGATGAAGGTTCGAATCGCTAGCTCCCGGCCAGAAACGCCTCCAGCCAGCCCCGCACGTTCTGCGCGTGCGACAACGGAAAGAAGTGCCCACCCTGAGGCACCACCTCCACACCTGCCGCCGGCAGCAAGCCCTGCAGGCTGCGGCAGGACGGCATGCAGCGCGACAGTTCCCCGTAGATCAACAGCACCGGCATCGACGCCAGGCGCGCCGCGATCTGTACCGCATCCGCGCCCGGCATCAGCAGTTCCTCATACACGCCGGGCTTGGAGATCAGGTCGACCCAGGCCTTGGCCGTGCGCAGCGCGCCACGTCCTTCGCCGAAGGGCGTCACCGAGTCGCGCGTGGGAATCGCGGCGCCTTCCACCTTGAGTCGCGCCACGGCTTCGAGAAAGCGAAGGCCGATCTGCTCCTCGCGATCCCAGTCGATGCCCGAGCGCTGCGCGACTTCGATTTCGAAGGCCGACAGGTAGGGCATGTCGGACAGCATCTGCCGCGGCTGCAGCGCGTTGACCTTGGTGTCCATGATGCACAGCGAGGCGACGCGCTGCGGATGGCGCACGGCGAACTCCAGCGCAATGCCGCCGCCGTAGCTGTGCCCCACGAGATGGCAGCGTTCGATGCCGGCCTCGTCGAGCACGGCCAGCAGGTCGTCGGCCTGCGCAGCTGACGAGTAGCCCGAGGGCGCATCGCCGCTATAGCCATGACCGCGCAGGTCGAAGCAGGTGACGCGATAGCGGTTCTGCAGCGGCAGCGCGTACTGCGCGAACCAGAACGCGCGGCTCGCCGCCAGGCCGTGGACGAAGACCAGGTCGGGCCCCTCGCCCATCTGCTGCCAGGCCAGCTTGGGACGCGACGGCGTCACCGGCTCCGCGCGTTCGATCACCTCGCTCATGCGCGGAACTTAGACCTGCGTCTTGAGGAAGTCCGCGATCTGGCCGATCGACAGATCGTCCACGTAGCGGCCGTCCTTCATGAGCAGCTGATTGAAGGGCAGCTTGCGCTTGCCCACCATTTCTTCGATGGCGACGACGAGCTGGATGATGTCGATGGACTCGAAGCCCAGGTCGGCCAGCAGCCTGGTCTCGCGCGTCATCTCGCCTTCGAATTCGTTGTCCCAGTCCTGGGTGAAGTCCTGCAGCAGTTCGGAGAGTTGGCCGACGAGTGGGTCGCTCATTTTTTTAGTTCAAGTGAAATAGAGAGGTGCGGCCATTTTATCGATTGCCACGCCGGCAGCCGAACGCGTCACGCGAAAGGTGTCGGGCACCAGCAGCTGCAGGGCGCCGTCGGCCAGCTTGCCTTCGAAGAAATCGAGCGTGGCTTCCACCTTCTGGAAGTCGACGTCCTTCTTGAACGGCGCGAGGTCGTAGCGCCACCACTGCAGCTTCAGAAAGCGCTCGACGATGGCATCGGAGAAACGCAGGCGTATCACGCGCGCCGGAGAGCCCACCGCGATAGCGTAGTCGGGCACGTCGCGCGTCACCACCGCGCGCGCACCGACGCAGGCGCCGTTGCCGATGCGCACGCCGCGCTTTACGAACGAGCCGGCGCCGACATAGGCCTCGTGGCCGATCCAGGTATCGGACGGCACGCCGTCGACGTACGACGGGCCTTCGCTGGCCTCGGGGCCCAGCCGCGCGAAGTCAGGCAGCTTGTAGATGTTGGGCATGTACTGCGGCCGCGTGAACGCAAACGGATGCGAGCTGAACCAGTCCTGCGGATGCTCGGGCGGGCCGATGATGGAGCCCTCGCCGATCTGCGAATAACGCCCGAAATGCACGCGGTAGGCGCTGGTGGCGCCTGCGGCGTTGAAATAGGCGAACGCGCCCATCGTGCAGTTCTTCAGACGATGGCCGTAGGGATAGGCCGGCCGCTCGTAGACCAGGCGGTCGGCGATGGCGCCGCCCGCTCCGGCCATGAGCCCGCATTCGAGCAGCGCGGGCTCCACGCCCGCGCCCTGCAGACCGCTGTGCAGATTCTGACTGGACGAATCGCTCATGCGCCCGGCATCACTCCATGTAGCCCAGCATCTGCAGCTGCTCGATGATCTGCTGCTTTTCGCTGGCGTCCATGTCTTCGCCGGCCTGGCGCTGCGCCTTCTTGGTCGGCGCGCCCTTCTTCTGCGGGTTGGCGGCCTTGTGCTCGTCGGTGAAGAAGGTGTCGGCGACCTTGCCTTCCATGTCCTTGGGAATGGCCAGGCCCAGGCTGTAGAGCAGCGTCGGGCAGACGTCGCGAATGTCGCGGCGATCGACCATGTCGGCGGCGACGATGCCCTTGCCGGCGGCCATGAAAATGCCGTCGGGATGGTGCGTGCCGGCCGGCGTCGGGCGCTTGACCACGGCGGGCTGGATGTTGCGGATCGACACGAAGCCGTTGTCGCGCAGCACCAGCGTCAGGTCGCAGGCCTTGTCCATGTGATCGCCCGGGAACCATTCCTCGCGCTTGAGCACGTCGACGACCACGGGCTCGCCGTCCTCGTTGCGCAGCGCCTTGAGATCGGCGATCAGCTTTTCGCGGAAGGTCTCGTAGTCTTCCGGCTTGATGCCGGGTTCGCCAGGCTTGTTCGACACGCGAATATGGATGCCATTGCTCGACGGCGTGCGGCAGTAGGCCGTGGTCTTGGACCAGTCCAGGTTGGCGAAGTCGGACGCCTCGCGGCGCAGGGCCTGCTCGCTGCCGTCACTGACGGCCCACGTGAGGTAGCCCTTCTCCTCCAGGAACACGTTGATGCGCAGCACTTCGACCGATGCCGTGAAACCATGGTCGGACGCGAAGAACACCTGCACGTCGGGGCCACATAGCTTGATCAGCTGCTCGATGTAGTCGTCGACGTTGCGGAAGTATTCCAGGCAGATCTCGCGCATGCGCAGGTCGTGCGCGCTGGGCTCGGCCGGCAGCAGCGCCGGGTCGAGATAAGGCCAGGCCTGGTGCTGGATCTTGTCGGTGCCATCGAACATCACCGCCATGAGTTCGGGCTGCTCGGTCTTGAGCACGTACTCGGCGACCTGGAACCACTGCTGTTCGCGCGGCAGGTGATAGCTCACCCACTTGTAGGTGTCTTCGTCCGACAGCACTTCGGTGGCCTGCTTCTCGTTGTCGAAGTCCCAGGCCAGTTCCTTGGGATCGAAGCCCGGAATCTCCACCTTGAGCTTCTCGAACAGGCCACTCGGGTGGCTGTTGCGGCGCAGATGCTTGGCCGGGATGAAGCCCGGCACGACGACGCCGTTGGTCTCGGGCGGCGGCGGCGCGGTCAGCGGAAAGTTCAGCGCGGCGATCTTCTTGCCGTTGCGGTTGGCGATCGACCAGATCATTTCGGAGTCGACGTCGCGGCTGTCGTAGAGCGTCCAGTAGACCTCACCGCCCTTGTCCTCGGCGCGGATGAAGTCGAACACGCCGTGCGCGCCCGGATTCTTGCCGGTCATGATGCTGGTCCATGCCGGCGGCGTCAGCGGGTTCGGCGTCGAACGCAGCTTGGCGCGCACGCCGCCTTTGAGCAGTTTGGCGAGGTAGGGCATGGTCACGCCCACGCCAGGCAGCTCGCGCGTCATCTCGTCGAGCACCGTGAAGGTGCAGCCGTCGAGCCCGATGAAAAGTGTCTTGGTCTTGCTGTTTGGCGCGCTCATGTGCGGTGTCCTGTTGTGTAGCGGATCCATCGGTCGGTACAACAAAATTTTCGTTTGCAGCTTGCTGTTGCGGTCTGTCCTGTCGCGTCGACGATCGGTTTCGGGGGCGATGTCCGATCAGTTGATGCGCTGGGCTTTCGCGTCCATTTCGCGAGTCACGGCGATCGGCGGCACGGCGGCCGATACGGCGGCGGGACCCTGCTTGCGGCACAAGGCGATCAGGGCGTCGCCGACGAAATGCAGTTCGACGTCGTAGTCGCTCGCAGCGCGGCGCACGCAGACCAGCGGCTGTCCCGACGAACGACGCTCCAGGTTGGCGCTCACGATCGTCCAGTCCTGGGGCTTGCCTTCAAGACCCATGCCGGAGGCTTTCGCGGCCGCTTCCTTGGCGCACCACAAGGCCACCGCCGCACGACGCTGATCGCTCTTGGGCCAGCCGTGCACGAAGAACGCGGCCTCGTCGGGCGTGAAGGCACCTGCGGTCAGGTCATCGGCGTTGACGCGCTCGATCGCCTGCTGGGGCATGAAGTCGATGCCCAGCGTCGCGGTGTTGCCGCTGCAGATCGCCACCGCCGCGCGGCGGCTGTGGCTGATCGAAATGGCTGGAAACGCCACGCCGGCGGGCCAGCCCAGCACCGACACCACGTAAGGCGCGCCGCTGGCGCGATTGCCGATTTCGATGTCGGCATCGGCCAGTTGCAGGTGCAGCCTGCGCATCGCCCACTCGCGCACGGCTTCCTTGGCGCAGACGCGACCGACCAGCCATTCCTCGCGGCGCGGGCCGGTCGGCGGCAGCTGGCTGTAGAACACCTGCCGTTCCGCGCCGTTGAGCACGAGATTGGCGAGCATGCGCTTCCATACCGCGCCGCCCTGGTCCAGATAGCCCTCCTCGAACGCATCGAGCCGGCGTGCCACGCAATCGCTGCTGCCGAGTTCGGTTTCGAGCGCGGGCACCGACAGCAGGATCCGCTGCGGCGCGAGCCTGAAGCGATAAAGGTTCTGCGGTGCGGCGTACTTGCGATCGTCCCAGTCGCTCGCGCGTGCCAGTAGCTGTCCGCGATCGTCGATCAGATCGAAATGGCAGTTGATGCGATCGCCGTCGATCAGCAGGCGACCACGGCAGTCCAGCGCGCGATCGCGGGGCAGCGGATCGGCGTACTGCGTGTAGCGCCGCAACTGGTACGGAAAGCAGTTGTAGTCCCAGGACAGCGTCTCGGTGAGCCAGAAGCCGGCGAGCTGCCCGGCGGCATCGAGCAAGGCCGGGTCGGTGCGGAAGCGCGGCGCATCGGTGAAGCTGAAGTAGTCGTGCGTGGAAATCGTGGCCATGTCGGCCTCGATGCCCTGCTCGTTCCAGCCGCGCAGATGACGCACGCCCTGCAGTCGCGGGCCATGGAACATGCCGCGGCTGTAGAGCTCACCGGGCGGGTTGTTGCGCGCGGCCCGCGGCGTCGACAGCAGCGGCAGGGCTTCGGGCGCGGCCTCGTAGCGCTCGGCGAGCCAGACCTGGCCTTCGAACACCAGCAGCGGACGATCGCCCACGGGCGCGCCGAGCTGATACAGCCTGATCGAGACGCGCGGTGACTGTGCAGGCGACGGCAGGCGTTCTGCGGCGATGCGCAGCTGCAGGCTGCCGTCGTGATCCAGCGCCAGCCAGCGATGACCGCGCGCATCGGCGATGGTCGTCACCTTGAGCTCGTCGCCGCAGAGACGACAGGCGGCTTCGGCGATGATCTCGAGGCTGAAGGTGAACGGCACCACCACGAGCGGCAGCAGTTCGGCATTGCGCGACGACGGCGTCTCGCCGATCGCATGGTCGATCAGGAAGGGATCGGTGGCCGTGGTGTAGACGCGCTCGCTGAGCAGGTGGCGCTCGTCGAGCTCCAGCATGCGACCCAGCATCGGATACTGCGGATCGAATCCGGCGCCCTGCGCGACGACGGTCGGCGCGGCGGCGATGGCGGGCGCGAGCGGCAGCGGCGCGGCCGCCGGAGCCGACAGTCCCATGATGCGGGCCTGCGACTGCATGAAGTCCTGCATGAGTGCGAAATGCGCCTGCAGCGCGCTCATGCGCGGGTCGACGACCGGCGGCGGCGCCACGACTTCGACGGGCGGCTTCGCTGCCGGGGCGACGGCTTCGGGCGCAGGCTCGGCCCTGGCGACCATCGCGGGCACAACGGCGGCGGGCAGGCGTTGGGCGGGCGCCCAGTCCTGCGGCATGCGCAGCGTCGGCATCT
>JALRLM010000481.1 GCA_023254435.1 Hydrocarboniphaga sp. | reverse complement strand
CGACCGTCCCGAGCCAACAAAAAGCCCGGCTCGAAGATCGAGCCGGGCCCTTGCTAGTGGTGGAGGCGGGGGGAATTGAACCCCCGTCCGACGATGCTCCGCCCTCGGTTCTACATGCGTAGCCTAGTCTTTGGTTTTGGTCCGCAGCTCCCGGACAGGCACGGATCGCTGAGGCTTATCCCCTAGAGGTTTTCGAGCATCGGCGAAGGGCGCGCGTCAGCCTTATTCGGTAAGAGTCGACGTTCGAGTCCGGAGTACCGACACTGCCGGGTCGAACGCTCACCGGAGTTTAGGCGGCGAGGGCGTAGTTGGAATCGTTCGCAACTAGCTTTTTTGCGACAGTGTTTAACGAGGTCCATCGCACCTCGGCATGCCCCTCAGGTTTTGCGACCGCCGTCGAAGCCATGTCGCCCCCGTGAGAGTCGTCAGACTATCACGAACCGTCCCGGTTCCACGGCTTTTAGTTGGGCGTCGTGGTGATTTCGGCCCTTCGGTAGTAGATCTCGGTGCGGGCCTCGTAGCCCGAGTCGGTGCCCAGCAGCAGCCATAGAGCGCCCTCGGAATCGGTGGTCACGTCCAGCGGGTTTTCGCTGCTCAAGGTTTTTTCCTCGAAGGCCGTGTTGTCGCAGTCGGTATTGGTGCCGGCGACGTCGCCAATGGTCAGGGCATCCACGCCCGTCGCCGCCTGATTGCCCTTGTCGACGTTCATGCGAAATTCGCCGTCCTCTTCGATGGTGAGCGGCTCGACGACACTGGCGCCGGCCTTGAAGTAGACGCTTTCTCCAGGCGCGCCGCCCACGCCGATGCAATCGGCCGGAGCGGAGGTCAGGAAGGTAACCGAGTACGACAGGGCATAACGCTGGTTGGGCTCGAAGCCGTGCACGCGATGCTTGATGTAGAGAAAAAGATCGTCGCTCTCGTTGGTGCCGGCGGCGTACAGGCCGCGGCCGCTGAAGGGAGCGGGCAGGTCAAGAGTCTCGAAGCGCACGTCGACGGGCGCGGTGCTGGTCGAGTAGTCGGACTGGCCGTAGCCCCAGGCCGGATCTTCGGCGAAGTCGATGGCGATGATGCCGTCGGCGGGGAGGCTGCTGTCGTTGTCTTCGTCGCTGCAGCCGGCGAGCAGGCCGAAGCTCAGGGTGAGTGAAGCAATCTGTCGGATGGGTCGAATCACGGCTCCTCCATGAGCGTGGGGTCGGTTCGACGCAGCCTCCAGTTTTTAGCGGCTGCGCATGATGCGGTCCTTCTGGCGGTTCCAATCGCGCTCCTTGATGTCGGCGCGCTTGTCGTGCTGCTTTTTGCCTTTGGCGAGACCGACTTGAAGCTTGGCTCGGCCACGTGTCCAGTGCATGTCCAGAGGTACCAGCGTGTAACCGGCGCGTTCCACCTTGCCGATCAGCTGTGACAGCTCGCGAGCGTTGAGCAGGAGCTTGCGCGTGCGCGTGGGCTCGGGATTGACGTGCGTGGAGGCTGACAGCAGCGGCGAGAACTGCGCGCCCACGAGCCAGGCTTCGCCCTTCTTGAGCACGACGTAGGCTTCGGCGATGTTGCCGCGGCCGTCGCGCAGGCTCTTGACCTCCCAGCCCATCAGCATGAGGCCGGCTTCGTAGGTCTCCTCGATGAAATAGTCGTGCCGCGCGCGCCGATTCAGCGCGATGATGCGGTCGGCGTCCTTTTCGTCTTTTTTCTTGCTCATGTGAGCATTATAGGGGCGGCTTGCCTGAACCCCATGGCAAGTCATTAAGATCGTTACACTATTGGGCGGTCCGCCGATGCGCGGCACGCCCGACCCCATTTTTTACAAGGTGAGCGCAGTGAAAGGATCGCCGATGCCGTGGCTGGCCGCCGATGCGGTGATCCTGCCTGCCCGGCGATGCGCCGGCGCTCCACACGGGTCCGCGCGCCGGTGAACATCCGCGAGAGCAGCTACGGCTACTGGAGTTCCGGCAGCGCCTTCGTCTGGGTGGCAGCCGGTGCCTGCATGGGCATGGGCAACATCGTGCGGCTGCCGGCGCTCATGGGGCTCTATGGCGGCTGGGTGTTCCTGCTGGCCTATTTCGTCGCCCTGCTGCTGCTGGGCGTGCCCCTGCTCGTCACCGAATGGGCGCTGGGGCGCTGGATGCGCGACGAGGGAACGGCCGGCTTCGGCCGTCTGGCGCAGGCGGCGGGAGCCAGTGCGCGCTGGCGGGCGCTGGGGGGCATCGCGCTGGTCGGCGCGGCCATGGTGCTGTCCTACTACAGCGTCGTCGCAGGCTGGAGCCTGGGTTTCACGTTCCGCGCCGCCGCCGGCAACTTGTATGGCGACGCGGCGGTGGCCGCGCAGCGCTTCCTCGATCTGGCCCAGGACCCGGAGCGCTCGCTGGCCTGGCATACGCTGTTCATGGTCAGCACCTGCGTGATCGTGGCGCAGGGCTTTCGCGAAGGCATGGAGCGCGCCGCTCGCTACTTCGTGCCGACGGCTTTCGTGGTCATGCTGTTGATCGGTGCGGCGGCCTTTCACTATGGCGATCCGCAGGCGGCGATGCAGTACGTGTTCACGGGCGACGCCTCGCGCTTTGGCTGGCGCGGTGCGCTCGAGGCGCTCCAGCAGGCCTTCTATACGCTGGCGCTGGGCTTCGGCGCCATGTTGACGCTGGGCGGCTATCTGCCCGCGAGCCAGCGTCTGGGGCGGCTCGGACTGGTCGTGGTGTTGCTCGACACGCTGTTCAGCCTGCTGTCCGGCTTCGTGCTGCTGTGCTTCGTGCTGCGTGCGGGCGTGACGCCGGCGCCCGGGCTGTCAATGCTGTTCCAGACGCTGCCGCAGGCGCTGCCCGAGGGCTGGGCCGGCATCGCCATCGGGACGCCGTTCTATCTGGTGCTGTTCATCGTCACGCTGCTGTCGGCGGCGGCGCTGCTGGAACCGCTTACGCACTATCTGATGCAGCGCCTGCGCCTGACGCGCATCTTCGCGGCCGTGGCCGCCGCCGTCGTGGTCTGGTACCTGGGCCTGGGTTCGCTGCTGTCGTTTAACGCGCTGTCGGATCTGCGCTTGCTGGGGCAGAACTTCTTCGAGTGGATGCAGTTGCTCAGCTCGACGCTGATCGCGCCGACCTTTGCCATCCTCATGTGCTACGTCGTCGTGCATCTGCCACGCGAACTCAACGAGGCCATCGCGGGCGGCTCCATGGGCTGGATGCGCATCGGGCACTTTCTGCTGCGCTATCCGGTGCGCCTGTCGCTGCTGGCGATCATCGTCTACGCCCTGGGCGTGTTCGACTGGTTCGAGAGGCTGTGGAGCTGATGCGCAAGCTAGACCGTTCCGCGCTGATGCCCTTCGATGCCGCCGATCTCTACGCGCTGGTCGCCGATGTCGGCGCCTACCCGGAGTTTCTGCCCGGCTGTGTGTCGGCGCAGATCGAACAGGACGAAGCGCAGGACGAGCATCGGCTGGTGCGAGCGCGCGTCGGCTTCAAGGTCAAGGGGCTGTCGGACAGCTTCGCGACCGAGAACCGCATGCTGCCCGGTCAGCGCATTGAAATGCGGCTGCTCGACGGTCCGTTTCGCAGCCTGTCGGGTGTCTGGGTGTTCACCGCACTGGGCGAGCGCGCCTGCAAGGTGTCGCTGACGCTGTCGGTGGAGTTCTCCAGCCGGATCATGGAGGCCACGCTGGCGCCCTGGATCGATCGTGCCGTCAGCGGGGTGATGGACGCTTTTCGCCAGCGGGCAGAACAGCGCCATGGCGGCGGCTGAGCCACCGATGGACGGTCTCGACGTCGAAGTCCTCGATGTCGAAGTCTGTTACGCCGAGGCTGGCACGCAATGGCGAGTGCCGCTGCGCTTGCCGCCGGGCGCCACCGTGGCTCAGGCCGTGGCCGCGTCGGGCCTGCAGCAGCGCTTTCCGGAACTGGTGAATCTGGAAGGGCGGGTCGGCGTGTTCGGCCGTCCCGGCTCGCCGCAGGATCCGCTGATGCCGGGCGATCGGGTCGAGATCTATCGTCCCTTGCTCAACGATCCCAAGGCATCGCGTCGCGACCGTGTCCGGCAGGCCCGGCGGCGCCGAGGCTGAGCGGCGGGATCGTGGTAGGGCCGGGCATCATCGGGCCCGGCCATGAGGCGATCTTCAGGGGGTGCCGCTCGGGGTCGGCGGTCCGGCATCGCCGCTGCCAGTGCCGCGTGTGCGCTGCTTTTCGGCCGCATCGCGACGGGCTTCGGTCTCGATGGCCTTGAGGTCGGGCGTTCCCATGTCGTTACCGGCAGCCTGGTCCACGCCGTCCATGCGCGCGAGCTTGTTCTGCTCATCGAAGTACAGGCTGACGGTGCGCTGCGACTGACCGCCGCGCGGGGACTTGTAGTAAGCGAAATAATCCCAACGATCATCGCTGAACGGGTTGGCCGCCACCGGCGTGCCCATGACGAACTTGACCTGTTCGCGCGTCATGCCGACCTGCAGCTTGGCCAGATCGCGAGGGTCGATGACGTTACCCTGACGGGTCGGCAGCCGGTACAGGATCTGGCAGGCGGACAGGCTCAATGCCAGAACCGAAAGAAGCAGAAGGCGCATGAAAAGGGTTGGCTCGTTGTTTGCCATCGGAAGACTGCGATAATACCGAATCGTTCACAGCAGTGGTTCCGACAGGACCGGGCTGGAGCATCACAACAGGAGTTTGCTGTGGAATCGTCCGACTTACGCAATGTGGGCCTCAAGGTCACGCTGCCGCGCCTCAAGATTCTCGAGATGCTCGAGAGCAGCCAGACCCGCCATCTCTCGGCCGAAGACATCTACCGCAAGCTCATGGACGGTGGCGAGGACATTGGTCTGGCCACGGTTTATCGCGTGCTCACGCAGTTCGAATCGGCCGGCCTGGTGACGCGCCACCACTTCGAAGGCGGTCATGCGGTGTTCGAGCTCGAGCGCGGCGAGCATCACGATCACCTGGTCTGCATGAACTGTGGGCTTGTCGAGGAATTCCACGACGAAACCATCGAAGCTCGTCAGCGCCAGCTGGCCAAGGATCGGGGTTTTCGCATGACCGAGCACAACCTGATCATCTATGGCGAATGCGCCTCCTGCCAGCGTGGCGAAACTCACGCGGCCAAGCTGCGCACGCGCGGCGCCGCGGCCGGCTGAGCGGCGCGCTCGGTAGCGCTTAAGCTGACCACTCGATCAGGAGGCAGCACGCTCCAGCAGTTCGCGAGCGTGGGCCTGGGTCGAGGCGGTGATTTCGACACCGCCCATCATGCGCGCCAGCTCCTGCACGCGCTGGGCTTCGTCCAGCATCGACAGGCGCGTGTAGGTCATGCCGCTCTTGACCTCCTTGAAGATGCCGAAATGGCTTGCACCCTGCGCGGCCACCTGCGCCAGATGCGTCACGCAGAGCACCTGACGAGACGCACCCAGGGCGCGCAGCTGCTGGCCGACGATCTCGGCGACGCCGCCACCGATGCCGGCGTCCACCTCGTCGAAGATCATCGTCGCGGCGCCATCGGCCGAGCGACACACCACCTGGATCGCCAGCGACAGTCGCGACAGTTCGCCGCCCGAGGCCACCTTGGCCATCGAGCGCGGCGGCTGGCCCGGATTGGC
>JALRLM010000397.1 GCA_023254435.1 Hydrocarboniphaga sp. | reverse complement strand
GAAGATGCCCGCGAAGTACAGCGCGAACATCACCAGCCCCTGCAGGTTGAACCAGCCCACGGCGCGATCGGGAATGAAGGCACCGATCAGCAGCGCATAGACGGGCAGGCGCGCCGAGCAGGTCATCAGCGGCGCGACGAGGATGGTGGCCAGGCGATCGCGCGGGTCCTGGATGCTGCGCGTAGCCATGATGCCGGGCACCGCGCAGGCGAAGCTCGACAGCAGCGGAATGAACGAACGTCCCGACAGGCCCGCGCCGAGCATGAGGCGGTCGAGCAGAAACGCCGCGCGCGGCAGGTAGCCCGACTCTTCGAGCACGAGGATGAAGAAGAACAGGATCAGGATCTGCGGCAAAAACACCAGCACGCCGCCGAGGCCGGCGATGATGCCGTCGACCAGCAGGCTGTTGAGCGGGCCTTCGGGCAAGGCCTCGCCGACGACGCCGCCCAGGCTGTCGAAGGCCCAGCTGATGCCGTCCATGAGCGGCCCGGCCCACGAGAACACGGCCTGGAACATGAAGAACATCAGCACCGCCAGCGCGGTCAGGCCCAGCACCGGATGCAGCAGCAGGCGATCGAGCGTCAGGTCCAGCCCGGCATGGCGGTTGGGCATGGTCACGCAGTCGGCCAGCAGGTGCACGACTTCGGCGTGCAGGTCGGCGCCTTCCGGCAGCGGCGTTGGCACCGGCGGCAGCGTGGAGTCGATGCGATCGACCAGCGCCTGCGCGCCACCGCGCTTGACCGCGATGGTTTCCACCACCGGCACGCCCAGGCGCTGCTCCAGCCGGGCACGATCCACCACGATGCCGCGACGCCGGGCCGCGTCGACCATGTTGAGCGTGAGCAGCATCGGCAGGCCGAGCTGCTTCAGTTCGAGCACGAAGCGCAGGTGCAGGCGCAGGTTGGTGGAATCGACCACGCAGACCAGCAGCTCGGGGCGATCCTCGCCGGCGAAACGGCCCAGGCAGACATCGCGCGTCACCGCCTCGTCCGGGCTCGTGGCGACCAGGCTGTAGGCGCCCGGCAGGTCGAGCACCTGCACGCTGCGACCGCTGGCGCTCACGTAGCGGCCTTCCTTGCGCTCGACGGTAACGCCGGCGTAGTTGGCGACTTTCTGCCGGCTGCCGGTGAGCTGGTTGAACAGGGCGGTCTTGCCGCAGTTGGGGTTGCCGACCAGGGCGATACGCAGGCTGCTCATGCGGACGCCGGCTCCACACTGACGCGGGCGGCTTCGCTGCGACGCAGGGCGAACTGCGTGGAACCGATCTGGATCAGCAGCGGATCGCCGCCGAAGGGCCCCTGCGCGATCACGCGCACGGCTTCGCCGGCAACGAAACCCAGCTCGCGCAGGCGTCCGGCGATCAGATCGGGCTGGCTCACGTCATCGACGGACCGGATGGTGGCGGCCAGACCTCGGGCCAGTTCGGACAACCGCATCGAGCACACTCAATTGAGAACAGTTCTTATCGAATTGTAGCCCTATCGTGGCATTGGGGTCCGTCGCCGCTCACTTCCACTTGATGCTGCAGCCCAGGCTCGGGCGCTGCTCGGCCGGCGGTGCGGCACCTTCGAGCAGCGCGTCGAGCGCCGCACGCAGGTCGGCGCCGGTGACGGGCTTGCCATTCTTGGGCGTGGAGTCGTCGAAACGACCGGCGTAGCCGAGCTTGCCGTCGGCGCCGACGACGTAGAAATCGGGCGTGCACGCGGCCTGCCAGGCTCGCGCCACTTCCTGCGTGGGGTCGTACAGGTAGGGAAAGCCGAAGGCGCGAGCGCGCGCGAGTTCGCGCATGAACTCGGGGCCGTCCTGCGGGTAGCTGTCGACATCGTTGCTGCTGATGGCGACGAAGGCGACGCCGCGGCGCTCGTACTCGCGCGCCACGCCGATCACCGCATCGAGCACGTGCAGCACGTAAGGACAGTGGTTGCAGATGAACATCACCACCACGCCCTTGGACAGGCGCAGCGCGTCGAGCCCCACCTTGGCGCCGCTGACGGTGTCGATGAGTTCGAAACCCGGAACCGGGTTGCCGGGCGTGATCGCGAGCGTGGATTCGGTGGCCATGTCAGGTCTCGATGGAGCGTGAACGAAAGCGCATCGCCCAATTGCATGCAAAAGCATTGACCGGATCGATACCCATACCGCGATCGCGCCGAAAATCGCCGTGCGGACGCCACCCTCAGGCCCGCCGACCATAGGCGGTTCTGGCGCCCTGCGCGAAGGTTCGGCCATCCATCCCGAACCCGGTCTCGCATGATCGCCTACGCCAATCCCGCGCCCGTCTCGCTGCGCGCGCGCCTGCTGCGCCTCGCCATCCGCTGGACCATCGGCCGTGCCATGCAGAGCCTGGCGCCGCCCGATACCCAGCGCCGCCAGCTGCTGCGCGCCGGCGCCCTGGTGAAATGGCTGGCCGCGCGCGGCGCACAGGCCCAGGTCGACACGCTGGCCGGCTTGCCGACGATCACCGTCCGCCCCCGCGCCGCCGTCGCTGCGGCTCGCGAAGCCCACCTGCTCTACCTGCACGGCGGCGGCTACGTGGTCGGCGCGGCGTCGCTGTATGTGTCGATGACGACCCGGCTGTCACGACTCACTGGCGCCTGTGTGCACCTGCCCGACTACCGACTGGCGCCGGAGCATCCGTTTCCCGCGGCCGTCGACGACGCGCTGGCCGCGTATCGCGCTCTGCTCGATCAGGGCGTACCCGCGAGCCGCATCGTCATCGGCGGCGACTCGGCCGGCGGCGGGCTGACGCTGGCCTGCGCGCTGGCCGCGCGCGATGCCGGGCTGCCGCAGCCAGCCGGACTGATCTGTTATTCGCCATGGACCGACCTCACCGTGAGCGGCGCGAGCGTGCGCGGCAACGCCGCCACCGAACTGGTGCTCGATCCGAGCCATACCGAACGCTACGTCGGCGCCTACCTGCCCGCAGGCATGGATGCGCGGACGCCGCTGGCTTCGCCGCTGTTCGCCGACCTGCGCGGGCTCGCGCCGATCTTCATCCAGGTCGCCGCGCAGGAGGTGCTGCTCGACGATTCCACGCGCTTGGCCGAGGCTGCACAGCAGGCCGGCGTGCCGACCGAAATCGAAATCTGGAATGGCGTCTGGCACGTCTGGCAGGCCATGCCGGTGATCCTGCCCGAAGCCGACGCGGCGCTGGCACGCACGGCAGCCTTCATGCGCCGCGTCTGGGGACTGCGCTGAGCCCGGATCGATCCGCTGTTTTGCGCGGTACTTTCGCAATTTGCATGACGTCGAACTCATATCTCATTCAGCTTGCATGACAAAGATAGGCGCAGGGTCATCCGACCCCTGATATCAACCGACGACCAACAGCTGCCCGCGTCCCCCGAGGCCTTCCATGAAATTCCGTATCGCCTACGCCGCCCTGACGGCCCTGACCCTGACGATTACCGCCTGCGCCCCGCCGGCCGAAGAGAAGGCAGACGAGGCCGCCGCCGCGGCCGAAGACGCCGCTGCGGCCCAGGAACAGCAGGCGGCCGAGCTGCAAAAGGCGCAGGAAGAACTCGCCAAGGCCCAGGCCGACGCGGCCGAAAAGCAGAAGCAGCTCGACGAGGCCAAGGCTCGCCAGGCCCGCGCCGACCGCGAAGCGCGTAAGCAGCGCGAGGCCGAGCAGGCCGCCGCCACGCCGCCGCCCGCCCCGGTCTGCAACGACTGCGGCGTGGTCGCGTCGATCAACGAAGTGAAGGCCAAGGGCCAGGGTTCGGGCCTGGGCGCCATCGCCGGCGCGGTCGCCGGTGGCGTCATCGGCCACCAGTTCGGTGGCGGTCGCGGCAAGGATCTGGCGACGGCGGCCGGCGCGATCGGCGGCGGCGTTGCCGGTCATCAGATCGAACGCTCCGCTCGTGCCACGACTTATTACGAAGTGGGCGTGCGCATGGAAAATGGAGGCTACCAAACGGTGAAGGTCGACAGTGCTGCCGGACTCGCCGTTGGAACGCCGGTGCGTACCGATGGCACCAACATCCAACTGCGTTGAGAGCCGACTTCCTCTCCCGCATCCGGCGCTGACCGAAGTCTTAGCGGTTCCGGGTGTGGAGAAGTGACATGTTGAGCTGGCTCTTTGACGTGGCGACGTGGACGACTGGCCTGCTGTGCGCGGTCGTGTTCGGTTATGGCGTACTGCTGCAGAGCCCCAAGCGCCCCGATCCGCGTTTCAGCCGCCTGGACCGTCGCAACGCCGAAGGCCGTGATCGCCGCAAGACCAACTTCGGCGGCCCCAACGGCATCGAACGTCGCCTCGGCCCGCGCCGCCTGAGCGAAGGCCTGTAAAAACCCGGTATCGGTCGGCCTAGGTCCGACCGGCACAGGTATCGAAAGCCCGCCGCGAGCGATCGCGGCGGGCTTTCGTCGTTTTGCAGGGACCATCCTGATGCGCGGGTCAGATCGCCGCTCGCACAGCTTGGGCGCCGGCGGCCAACGTCGGATCGGGGAGGCAATCAAGGGGAAGTGGAGCGGGTGACGGGAACAGCACCCGGTCGCTAACTCGTTTATTACGAACGTTTTTTCCGATCCAGGCGTCACGGAATGGACTCAATTGTGGACTCAAGTCTTCGGCCTGGTCAACGCAGGCCGTTGCGGGTGATCCAAAGCGAGCCAAGCACATCCATCAACAGCCAGAGCATCGGGTTTCATTCGGAAGTCTATCTGTCTACTGGCACACCACGCCACAGGTCGCAACGGACAGGCGAGCTGCCGTCCTCAAAGGACTGGCTCTTCATCGACCGGTGCGGCCTCGTCTTTCACCCGCTCGATGAACCGCTTCATCGGCTCGGAGGGTTCGCCATGGCGGCGCAGTAGGTAGGTAGAGAGCATCGGTGGGATGCCGGCCAGGGGACGAATGGAGATGTCCGGGCGCTGTAGCGTCTGCACCTGCGAGGCGATGGCGAAACCGATGCCGTAGCCGGCGCCGACCAGGGTCAGCATCACGCCCAGGCTGGTCACTTCATCGACCAGCTTGAGGGGCGTGCCTGCGTCCTGCAGCAGCGCTTGAATCTGATGGCGGCAGCCCGATCCCGATTCGGGATGGCACAGAACCAGCGGGAACTTCAAGGCTTCGGACAGCGGCACCTGCACGTGTGCCAGCAAGGGGTGGCGTGCGGGCACGATCACCGACAGCGGATCGGTCCACACCGGCTCGGCGACGAGGCCATCATGCACCGCGTTTGACAAGCCAAAGCCGATGTCCAGCAGATCGTTGTGCAGCATCTTGAGCTGCTGCGCGAACGGCAGCTCGAAGACGCGAATCTCCAGCTCGGGCTCATCCTCGCGGCTGCGTGCCAGCAAGGTGGCGATGCGGGGTTGCGCCAGGCTGTCGCAGATCGCGATGCGCAGATGGCCCTGGTAGCCCTGTGCCGCCGCCTTGGCGCTCTTGACTGCCTGCTCCACGGTGGCCTGCACGCGCCGGCATTCGCCGAGGAACACCTGGCCGGCCCAGGTCAGCCGCGTCAGGCGTGTGCTGCGGTCGAACAACTGCACGCCAAGCTGGCTTTCCAGGTCGCGCATCGCACGCGACACAGGCGATTGCTCGATGCCCAGACGCTCGGCTGCACGGGCCAGATGCAGTTCTTCCGCAACTGCGATGAAGTAACGCAGCAATCTGAAATCCAAGGCCACCTCCTGTTTGTCTTCTTCTGGTTCAGCCTATCCGGCGCCAGCACCTCCATCCGCATCCCGTCAGCACCTCCTTCGATGGCATCGCGTCGAAGCACTCATGCCTGTCGGGAACAGGCCCGTCGCCGACACGCGCGGAGCAGGCCGGCGCACACAGCCCGGACATTCAATGCTGATGGTCAGCGCCTGCTGCTGCCATGCCAGGGCGGGCAGCGGTGCGCCGGGCACCGCGCGCAGGTGCGCGCGTGTGGCTCGTGTCCGCGATCAGTGCAACCGACGACGACACGCGGGCGTCAAGGCGAGCGTGCCGATGCAGTTTCATGAGGGTGTCTTTCGGCTCACCCCGGTTGCTGCCCTGGTCGGTCACGAAGCTCAGTTTCAACCCCCGGACTTCTGCGCAGCCGCCAACACCTGGGCGACGCGCTGGTAGGCCCACCAGGCGGTCGCCGCGGATGAAGTCCTCGGGCTGCGGGTGACGCGGCGCGGAGGCCTGCAGCCGCTGCGCGAGCTGCTCGTCGCCCATGCGATCGTCGTTCCAGAACACGCTGCCGTGGGTGGTGACGGACAGGTTCGCCACGTCGGGCTTGATCGGCTTTACTCCATTCAGACACGGATGCTAATGAGAATTATTATTGATTGTCCGTGGTTTTGTGTGATATGGCAACACCGATGGAATAACCCGGCCTTGCCTGGACACTCGCCGCCTCGCCGGCGACTGAAGGTCGGATGGCGGCAACTGGAAGCCTCTGTGACCGGCATCGCCACCGGGAAGCACTCATGCGGTTCCCTGCGGCCAGAGGAATGGACTCCACTTTCTGGGGGGAAGTACATGAACTTACGCCATCTTCGCTGTTTCATAGCCGTGGCCGAAGAGTTGCACTTTGGCCGGGCGGCGCGGCGGCTGCATGTGGAGCAGTCGCCCCTGTCGCGCACGATCCGCCAACTGGAGGCCGACCTGGGCGTGGCGCTGCTGGAGCGCACGCAGCGCGGCGTGCGCCTGACCCCGGCCGGGCAGGTGTTTCTGGAGGAGGCCCGGCGCGTGCTGCTGACCCTTGAGCAAGCCCAGACCAAGACGCGGGCGGTGGCGGTGGGACACCGGGGCACCCTGCGCATCGCCCTGGCCGGCGGCGTCGGGCGGACCCGGCTGTCGGCGCTGCTCGCGCTGTGCCGGGAGGAGGCGCCGGAAGTGGGCATCCGGCTGTTCGAGGCGCCGCTGTCGCAGGTGGTGGGCGGCCTGGGCAACGACCTGTACGACGCGGCCTTTGCGATGGCCGGCGAGATGGAGGCCGGGGTGGTCGCCAGGCCGGTGTGGCAAGATCCACTGGTGGTGGCCATACCGGCGCGGCACCCCTTGCTGGCGCACAAGCGGGTACCGCTGGACGAGGTGGTGGGCTACCCGCTGGTGCTGTGTCACCCGCAGGTTTGTCAGGAGTGCAGCCGGCAATGCGAGCGCCTGCTGCGCCTGGTGGAGACACCGCCGGTCGTGGCCGAGTACGTGACGACCCACTCGTTGATGCTAGCCCTGGTG
>JALRLM010000300.1 GCA_023254435.1 Hydrocarboniphaga sp. | reverse complement strand
GCCGCGCTCAAGCACGACTGTTTCGCCAGCTTCATGGCCAAGCCGATCGAGGCAGCGCAGAAGGCCTTGGCCTTCAAAGGCCGCGCATTATATCCGCGAGTGGCGAGCGATTCAGCCCATGTGCGACGAAAGAACGCCACTGGCTCGGAACCTGATCGCGCACGCGCTCGGCGTCGCGCAGCGAATCGAAGGCGACAAAGCAGGACGCGCCCGTGCCCGACATGCGCGCGCTGCCGTGGGCCGCGAGCCAGTCGAGCACCTCGCCGACCGCCGGGTGCCGCGCGCGCGTGACCGGCTCGCAGCTGTTGTGCGTGGCGCCAGAGCGGAAGGCCTCCATGTCCACGGGCGGCTCGTCGCGGCGCAGTTCGGGAGCGGTGAAGATTTCGGCCGTCGACACCGACACCGGCGGCGTGACCACCAGATAGCAGGGCTCGGGCAGCTCGATGGGCCACAGCTTGTCGCCCACGCCTTCGGCCCAGGCCGACTGGGCGCGCACGAACACCGGCACGTCGGCGCCCAGGCGCAGGCCGATCTGCGCGATCTCGTCGTAGGGAATGCCGAGGTTCCACAGTCGGTTCAGCGCCACCAGGGTGGTCGCCGCGTCGCTGGAGCCGCCGCCCAGGCCGCCGCCGACGGGAATGCGCTTCTTGACGCGGATGTCCGCGCCCAGGCCGGCGCCGCTGACCTCGCTGAGCAGGCGCGCGGCACGCACCACCAGGTCGGTGTCGGCCGGAATCGTCTCGTCGCCGTCGGTGCGGCGGCAGATGCCGTCGCCGCGCGGCTGGAAGTACAGCGAGTCGCCGTAGTCCAGAAACTGGAACACGGTCTGCAGCTCGTGATAGCCGTCGGCGCGACGGCCGGTGACGTGCAGGAACAGGTTGAGCTTGGCCGGCGCCGGCCAGGCGAAATCGGAAGTGAAGGGGTGCGTCATGAACAGCCAGTCTTTTTATGGAGCGCGGAACGTCGGGGTCGTCGTCCAGCGGTCGATCAGGAGTTTGAGTTTGATGCGGCCGTTGTCGGCCTCGAATTTTCGCGGCAGATCGTACTCGCCTTCGCGTTTATATTCAGAGTAGGTCAGCGTCCAGCCGTTCTGCACCAGGCTGGCGAGCCGGCCCTGGGCGTCGAGCACGGGTTGCGACGGCGCTGCCGGGTCGGGAATGCCCAGTGCCCAGTAGCGCAAGCCGGCGATCGGCAGCGTCCAGCCGTAGCGCTGGCGGATCCAGGCTTCGGGACTGGCGGTCTGCTCCACGCCGTCGCCGCTGCGCACCTCGACCTGACTCGGGTCGCCGCGCAGTTCGACCGCGCCGGCGCCGAAGGGCCCGGCCAGACGCAGCTCGAAGTAGCGGTCGGACTGCTGCAGCCAGCGCAGGTCGGCGCGCAGGTCCAGCTCGGCGCTGGCGACGCGGCCGGTGATCAGGAAGCCCTCGATTTCGGCGATGGTGGCCTGATGGCGCGACCAGGCGACGCTGGCCTGGGCCGAATTGAGGCCGCGGTCCCGCGGGGCCTGGGGCGTACAGCCGACGATCAGCAACAGGGCGGTCAGCGCCGCCGGCAACACTTTCAGCATGCGGCACTCACGGCGTCAGGCGCTGGATGGTTTCCTTGAGCACCGTGTGGTCGGGGCTGTCCTTGAGCGCGGCCTGCCACACCGCCTGCGCCTCGTCGCGCTGGCCCAGGGTCCACAGCACTTCACCCAGGTGCGCGGCGATTTCGGGATCGGGCAGGATCTTGTGGGCCTTGGACAGCAGATCGCGCGCGGCCTGCTGCTCGCCGAGCTTGAAGCTGACCCAGCCCAGGCTGTCGATGATGGCCGGATCTTCGGGGTTGAGCTTGAGCGCCTTCTCGATCAGGTCGCGCGCCTCGGGCAGGCGTTCGGCGCCCTCGTTGCTGAGCATGTAGCCCAGTGCGTTGAGCGCGCGGGCATCCTCGGGCTTCTGCTTGATGATGGCGCGCAGGTCGGTTTCGGCCTCGGTGCTGCGACCCAGCTGATCGTAGGCCAGCGAGCGGCCGTAGAGCAGGTCGAGATTGTCGGGCAGTTGCTTGAGCGCCTCGTCGTAGGCGGCCAGGGCTTTTTCGCCCTGACCGGCGCCGAGCAGGATCTCGCCTTCGGCCAGCAGCAGGCGCTCGCGCAGCGGCGGATACTGGTCGCGCAGGCGTTCCAGGTCGCCGTGCGCTTCGTCGTAGCGGCCCAGCTGCACGAGCACGGCGGCGCGGCGCAGCGTGGCGTCGAGCGCCTGCGTGCCGCTGCTGACGCTCTCGTAGTACTCGAGCGCCTTGGGATAGTCCTTTTCGAGTTCGGCGATGCGGCCGAGCTGGAAGCGCGCGTCGGGGCCGCGCTCGGGGTGATCGGCCAGTTGCTTGAACTGCTTGCGCGCGGCGTCGAGTTCGCCGTCGTTGAGCTCGAACACGCCGAGCGCAAAGCGCGCGTCCTGGTTCTTGGGCATGTCCTTGAGTACGCGCTCGATCTGCTTGCGCGCGCGGTCGCGCTGCTTGGACTCGACCAGCAGCTTGGCGTAGGCCATGCGCAGGTCGCTGCGTTCCTTGGGATGGCGCTTGACCAGCGCGTCGAGGAACTGGTCGGCGTCCTCCAGCTTCTGCTGGCGCACCAGCACGCCGATCAGCAGCAGCGAATTCTCTTTCGATTCGGGACGTAGGCGCACGGCTTCGCGCGTGGCCACTTCGGCGGCCTCGACGTGCTCCAGGCGCAGCGCCAGCAGGCCCGAGGCGTAATAGGCGCCGGGCTCCTTGGGATACTGCTCGACCAGATGCTTGAGCACGGCGACCGCGGTTTCGAGCGTGCCGGGTTGCTGCACCATGAGCACGGCCACGTGCTGAAAGCCTTCGTCACGGCCAGCGCCATGGCCGTTGATGATGGCATCGGCCTGCTCGTAGGCACCCTCCACGTCCTTGCGCTGCAGGGCCATGGCCATGAGCACTTCGCGCGGGTCCATGTTGTTGGGCTGCAGTTCCAGCCAGCGCTTGGCGCTGCGCTCTACGAGCCCGGCGTTGCCAGCCGAAAAGGCCAGCCCGGTGGCGCGCGCGGCCAGTGCCGGATCGTCCACCTTTTCGAGCGCCGCGAGAAATTCCACGGCGGCCAGCGCGGGCTGCGAGCGCGCCGCCGCCATTTCGCCGGCCAGGATATGGAACCGTGCTTCGGGGTCGCTGACGGTGGCGCCGCTGCCTTCGGCTTCGGCACCGAGACCGGCCGCGCCGAGCACGTCCTCTGCGGCCGGCGCGTCCTCGTCCTGCGCCCAGGCCGGGGATGCGGCCAGCAGGCTCAGGCTCAGCAGGGCGGTGGCGGACAGGGCGTAGCGGCGCGAGATAGAGGTCACGAAGGATCCAGACAAAGGAGCGAAGACGGTCGAAAAGAGACGTTCGGGAGCTGGCGCGATGGCTGCCACTATCGCATGAGACCCCGCATCGGTGGCACGGTTCCTGAACGCCGGCCGCCAGAAGTGTGACTAAAGATTGCACTTGGTGTGCGTTCAGCTTGTCACCGGCGTCGGGGCGACCGAGAATAGCGCCCGCTCGGCGCCGCCCCGGCGTTCGGCACGACATTTGAATCAACTGAACGACTGGGCTCGTAACGGCGCGAGCCGTACCGATATATCGATATCAGGTAGCCCATGGCCCTCATCACGATCGGGCTGAGCCACCACAGCGCGCCGGTCGAGGCTCGCGAGCGGCTCGCCTTCACCGACGCAGATCTGCCTGCCGCGCTCGCGCGGCTGCGTGCCCTGCCGGGTGTCGAAGAAGCGGCCATTCTCTCCACCTGCAACCGCACCGAGATCCTGGCCGTCGCCAGCAGCGACGACGAGGCCCGGCTGCTGGAATGGTGGCGCCGCGAACTCGGTGCTCCGTCCAATTACATCGAGCAGTTCGTCTACACGCATCGCGACCAGGCGGCCGTGCTGCACAGCCTGCGCGTGGCCTCGGGCCTGGACTCGATGGTGCTGGGCGAGCCGCAGATTCTCGGCCAGATGAAGCAGAGCTATGCCACCGCGCAGAGCCAGCGCGTGCTCGGGCCGGTGCTGTCGCGCCTGTTCCAGCACGCCTTTGCGGTGGCCAAGCTGGCGCGCAGCCGTACCCAGGTGGGCGCGCATCCGGTATCGGTGGCCTATGCCGCGGTGCAGATGGCCAAGCGCATCTTCGCCGACTTTCGCCAGACCACGGCCTTGCTGATCGGCGCCGGTGAAACGGTGCAGTTGCTGGCGCGCCATCTGCGCGGGCAGGGCGTGGGCCGGCTGATCGTGGCCAATCGCAGCCTCGACAAGGCCGAAAAGCTCGCGCGCGAAGTGCACGGATACGCGATTCCGCTGACCGATCTGCCCTCGTATCTGGCCGACGCCGATCTGCTGGTGTCGTCGACGGCCGCGCGCGGCCACGTGCTGGAGCGCGAGGCGATGGAGACGGCGATCAGGAAGCGTCGCCGCAAGCCGGTTTTCATGATCGACCTGGCGATGCCGCGCGATATCGATCCGCGCATTGCCCAGCTCGAAGACGTGTACCTGTACACGCTCGACGATCTGCGCGACGTGGTGCAGGACAATCTCAAGGCGCGCACCGCGGCGGCCAAGCAGGCCGAGGTGCTGGTGGGCGAGTACGCGCTCGAATTCACCCAATGGCTCGAAGGCCGCGACGCCGGCGCCACCATCGCGCAGATTCGCGCCAGCGCCCGCGCGCATCGCGACGAGGTGCTCGACAAGGCGCGGCGTCGCCTGGCCTCGGGCGAAGCGCCCGAGGACGTCATGGCCTTCCTGGCCGACACGCTTAGCAACAAGCTGCTGCACGCGCCCAGCTCGCGCCTGCGCAGTGCCAGCAGCGTCGAGCAGGCCCTGCTCGTGACGGCCGCGCGCCAGCTGTTCGATCTGCCCGACAGCGAGGATTGAAGCGGCGGCAGCCCGGCGTTTTCCGGGCAGCGGCGCACCGCGGGACGCATCGATTCCGGGCATCATTGCAGGCATCATGCGTGTCGCGGTCGCGACGCCGTCCTTGCTCACCGGGCTCTTATGAAGCTGACCCAACTCGAAGCCCTGCGCGGCGCCGCCGCGCTCTACGTGGTGATCTATCACTCGTCGAACTTCGACTGGACCGCGCAGTTTCCGCTCGGCAACCTGCTGCGGCTGGGGCAGGAAGTGGTGATGATCTTTTTCCTGATGTCGGGATTCGTCATCCACTATTCGTTTCAGCGCGGCTCCAACAAGACCTTCCGCACTTATTTCCTGCGCCGTTTCCTGCGCGTGTATGCCCCGCTGCTGCCGATCCTGCTGCTGAGCTATCTGGTGGCGAGCTGGCAGGCCGGGAGCTGGATCGATCCGCAATGGCGCGAGCTGCTCGGCAACCTGCTGATGCTGCAAGACAACAGCGGGCAGAAGCCGGGCGTGATCGTCGATCCCTATCTGTACAACCTGCCGCTGTGGACGCTGTCCTACGAGTGGTGGTTCTGGATGCTGTACTACCCCACGGTGCGCCTGTTGCCCGAATGGCGCCGTCGCGCCTGGGTGGTGTTCGGCTTCTCGGCGGTCATCGGCCTGCTGTACATGGTCGCGCCCAATGCCTTGACGCGACTGTTCCTGTACTTCGGCCTGTGGTGGATCGGCGCCTATCTGGCCGACCTGTACCTGCGAGGCACGCTGCACCGTTTCGAGGAATGGGCGCCGCTGCTGGCTTACTCGGGCGGCATGGCCGTGCTCATGTGCCTCAATATGTTCTGGATTCAGCAGCGCACGGGCGAGACGATGGTGTTCTGGCTCGGTTATCCGGTGCTGGAGGCCCGGCACTTCGCCGGCGTGACCTGCCTGCTGATCGCCGCCTACCTCTGGAAGCGGGTGCGCTGGTTCGGCTTCGACGCGCTGCTGGGGCGTTTCGCTATCCTGGCGCCGATTTCGTACTCGGTCTACGCCAGCCACTTCTTCCTCTACACCGAGGCGCATTACCTCGATTTCATCGCCAATTACTGGCTGCGTACTGCGGCTTATCTGAGCGTGGTGGTCGCGGTGAGCTGGCTGATCGAGATGAAGCTGTTCCCCTTGGTCAATCGCGCGGCGCTGGACTGGGAGCGCGGCCTGTCAGGCTCGCCCAAGGCCAAGCTCGCGGCCTGAACCTCAGGGCTCGCCGTGCGGGGTGGCTCGCCCTGAGGCGATAATGCGCCGATGAAGCCTTCGTTACTGTCCAAGCTGCAGAACATGGTCGAGCGCCGCGAGGAAATCGCCGGCGAGCTGTCGACGCCCGAGGTACTCGGTGACCCCGACAAGTTCCGGCGCCTGTCGCAGGAGTACGCGCAGCTCGGGCCGCTGGTGGAGTCGTTCTCGGCCTTCCGCAGCACCCAGGACGAAATCGACAGTCTGCAGGTCATGCTCACCGATCCCGAGATGCGCGAACTGGCCGAGGCCGATCTGCCGGCCACGCGCGATCGCCTGGGGCAGCTCGAGCAGTCGCTGCAGGCCTACCTGGTGCCGCGCGATCCGCTGGACAACAACAACGTCTTTCTCGAAATCCGCGCCGGCACCGGCGGCGACGAGGCCGCGATCTTCGCCGGTGACCTGCATCGCATGTACAGCAAGTACGCCGAAGTGCGCGGCTGGCAGCTCGAAGTGCTGTCGCAGAGCGACGGCGAGCATGGTGGCTACAAGGAAATCATCAGTCGCGTCGCCGGATTCGGCGCCTACAGCCAGCTCAAGTTCGAGAGCGGCGCGCACCGCGTGCAGCGCGTGCCCGAGACCGAGGCGCAGGGGCGCATCCACACCTCGGCCGCGACCGTCGCGGTGCTGCCCGAGATCGAAGAGACGCAGGCCATCGACATCAATCCGGCCGATCTCAAGGTCGACACCTACCGCGCCAGCGGCGCGGGCGGCCAGCACGTCAACAAGACCGAGTCGGCGATCCGCATCACCCACGTTCCGAGCGGCGTGGTCGTCGAATGCCAGGAAGAGCGCAGCCAGCACAAGAACCGCGCCAAGGCCATGGCGCTGCTGGCCTCGCGCCTGCTCGATGCCGAACGCAGCAAGCAGCAGGGCGACGTCGCCGCCACGCGCAAGAAGCTGGTCGGTTCGGGCGATCGTTCCGAGCGCATCCGCACCTACAACTTTCCGCAGGGACGCGTGACCGATCACCGCATCAACCTGACGCTGTACCAGCTCGATCGCGTCATGGAAGGCGAGCTCGACGGCGTGATCGTGCCGCTGCTCAACGAGCACCAGGCCGAGCTGCTGGCCGAGCTCGGCGAGTGAAGGCGATGAGCGCGACGGCAACGGCCGGCGCGATCACGGTCGCCGCCGCACTGGCTGCGGGCAGCCGGCGACTGCAGTCGTGCAGCGATTCACCGCGACTCGATGCGGAGCTGCTGATCGCCGGGTTGTTGCAGCTATCTCGCAGCCAGCTTTCCGCGCGTGCCGACCGCATGCTCGACGAAGTGCAGCAATCGACGCTCGAAGCCCAGCTCGCTCGCCGCGAGCAGGGCGAGCCGATCGCTTATCTGCTCGGCAGCCAGGGCTTCTGGACGCTGGAGCTGCGCGTGACGCCCGACGTGCTGGTGCCGCGGCCCGATACCGAAACGCTGGTCGAATGGGCCTGCGAGCGCATCGCCGCCGACATCGAAGCGGATGTCGCCGACCTGGGCACCGGCAGTGGCGCCATCGCCCTGGCCATCGCCCGCGAGCGGCCGCGAGCCCGCGTGCTGGCCACCGATGCCTCGGTCGCCGCGCTGGCCGTGGCGCAGGACAACGCAAGCCGCAACGCGCTGGGCAATGTGCGCTTTGCGCAGGGCGATTGGTTCGCCGCCGTCGACGGCGGGTTCGACCTGATCGTCTCCAATCCGCCCTACATCGCTGTGGGCGATCCGCACCTGCCCGCACTGCGCCACGAGCCGCTGTCGGCGCTGACCGACGGGGCCGACGGCCTGCGCTGCCTGCGCACGATCATCGACGGCGCACCCGCGCATCTGAAGGCCGATGGCTGGCTGCTGGTGGAGCATGGCTACGATCAGGGCGAGGCGGTGCGCGAGCTCTTTGAGCGCGCCGGCTATGCCCAGGTGCAGACGCGCCGCGATCTCGGCCAAAACGAACGCGCGACGGGCGGACGCTGGGGCGCGCCGTGAGCAATCTGTCGCGCTATCGCCGCCAGATCGTGCTGCGCGAGGTCGGCGTCAACGGCCAGCAGCTGCTGCGGGATTCCAGCGTGCTCGTGATCGGGCTCGGTGGCCTGGGTAGCGCGGTGGCGCCTTACCTGGCCGGCGCGGGCATCGGCCGCCTGCTGCTGTCCGATCTCGATCGCGTCGACATCAGCAACCTGCAGCGGCAGACGCTGTATCGCCAGGCCGACGTCGGCCGCGACAAGCTCGCCGCCGCGGCCGAGACGCTGCGAGCACTGAATCCCGACTGCGAACTGGAACTGCTGCCTGGTCCGCTCGACGACGCGGCGCTGCTGGCGGCCGTGCGCCAGGTCGACGTGGTGCTCGACTGCAGCGACAACTTTCCCACGCGCTTCGCCGTCAACCGCGCCTGCGTGGCCGCGCGCAAGCCGCTGGTGTCGGGCGCGGCGATCCGCTTCGAGGGCCAGCTCGCGGTGTTCGACCTGCGTCGCGGCGGCCCTTGCTACGCCTGCCTGTACGCAGAGGGCGGCGAGGCCGCCGAAACCTGCGAGGAGGCCGGCATCCTCGGTCCGGTCGTCGGCACCATCGGCAGCCTGCAGGCGCTGGCGGCGATCAAACTGCTGCTGGGCCAGGACGGCGAGGCCGGCACGCTGCGGCTGTGGAATGCGCTGGGCGCACAGCAATGGCGCAGCCTCAAACTGCGGCGCGAGCCCGACTGCACGGTCTGCGGCAGATAGCCGCCGATGAGGCGATAATGGCGACCATGAACGAAGCCCTGGTCGTACCGCGACGTCTCGCCATCCAGATCCTGCACGAAGCCCAGATCGCGCAGCCCGAGCCCATACACGGCTGGGTCTACGAGCGGCAAGGCAAGCCGGCGGTCTATCGCCATGCGCGCG
>JALRLM010000280.1 GCA_023254435.1 Hydrocarboniphaga sp. | reverse complement strand
GGCCGCTGGCAACTCGTCGACGGCGGCAAGGCCATCGAAGCGCGCATCGAGTTTCGCAGCTATTTTCGCGTGCTGGCCTTCGTCAACGCCGCGGCGT
Source organism: Hydrocarboniphaga sp. (assembly GCA_023254435.1). Lineage (GTDB taxonomy): Bacteria > Pseudomonadota > Gammaproteobacteria > Nevskiales > Nevskiaceae > Hydrocarboniphaga. The sequence continues at coordinate 4,255 of JALRLM010000280.1, read as the reverse complement.
ACGTGGCGATCCAGGAAGACCATCACCCCGATATCGAATTCGGCTACCAGTACTGCCGCGTGCGCTACTTCACCCACGCCATTGGCGGCCTCAGCGAGAACGACTTCATCTGCGCGGCCAAGCTGGATCGGCTGCTGAAGGACTGACGCGCTTCCGATCTACAGCGGACGCCGTCCGCTGAAGGCATGCGCCAGCGTGCCGCCATCGACGTATTCCAGCTCGCCGCCCACGGGCACGCCATGGGCGATGCGCGACACCGCCACGTTCTGCGCGCGCGCCATCTCGGCCAGGTAATGCGCCGTAGCCTCGCCTTCCACGGTCGGATTGGTGGCGATGATGAGCTCCTTGAAGTCGCCGCCGGCCAGCTGGTTGCGCAGCAGATCCAGCCCCAGTTCCTGCGGGCCGATGCCGTCGAGCGGCGACAGCCGTCCCATGAGCACGAAGTACCGCCCTCGATAGCTCGTTCCGCCTTCGATGGCCATGAGATCGGCCGGGCCTTCGACCGCGCAGAGCTGGCCGCCGGCGGTGCGCGCCGGCGTGCAGTAACGGCAGCCGTCGTCCTCGCAGAACATGCGGCAGCTCGGGCAGCGGCCGATGCGCTCCAGCGCCTCGCTGAGCGCCAGCGCCAGCCCGGACGCCGCCGCGCGATCGCGATCCAGCAGATGGAACGCCATGCGCTGGGCCGACTTGGGGCCGACGCCGGGCAGGCGGCGCAGGGCGTCGATGAGGCGGCTCAAACCGGGCGAATACGCGGTCATTTCAGTCCATGCGGCTTGCAACGAAACCGCGATTTTAATGGTCGGAGCCCGCGTCGGGTGAGCGGACCGCAGGCAGCGACCGTCGCCGCGTGCCTGCTCGACCCGGCAGCGGATCGCGACCCGCCCGACGGACGATCGCTCAGGCTCGGCTGCGGTCGAAGGCCAGCGTCGCAGCCAGCTCGGGCAGGCCCAGCTTGAGCATGAGCAGCCGATCCAGTCCCAGCGCCACGCCGCTGCAATCGGGCAGCCCCTGCGCGAGCGCGTCGATCAGGTGAGCATCGTAAGGCGGCACGACCTTGCCGTGGCCGCGGCGCCAGGCCTGGTCGGCCTCGAAGCGACGGCGCTGTTCATCGGCATCGGTCAGCTCGTGGAACCCATTGGCCAGTTCCAGCCCGTGCCAGAACAGCTCGAAACGCTCGGCCACGGCCGGCTCGTCGCCCTGCCCGTTTCGCACCCGAGACAGCGCCGCCATGGACGCCGGAAAGTCGTGCAGGAAGCTCGGCGTGGCCTGTCCCAGCCGCGGCGAGACATGCAGCGACATGATCAGGTCGAGCCAGAAGTCGCGCTCGGTTTCGCCAGCGAAATCGCCCGCCCCGATCAGGCCCAGACGCAGTGCGGCGTCGCGCAGCTCGTCACCCTCTGCCGTGAAGGCATCGACACCCGCATGCCGCTGAAAGGCCTGCCGATAGCTCAGGCGCTCGAAGCTGCCGACTCCGGTCGCGGCCAGCGTGCGCACCAGCGCCTCCACCTCGTCCATCAGGTCGAACATCGAGTAGCCCGGCCGATACCACTCCAGCATCGAGAACTCGGTGTTGTGATGGCGCCCCAGTTCCTCGACGCGGAACACGCGCGCGATCTGGTAAATGGCGCCTGAGCCGGCCGCGAGCAGGCGCTTCATGGCGAACTCGGGCGAGGTCTGCAGCCATTGCGCATCGCCACCGTTGCCGCCGGCGGTCGAAAAGCTGTCGATGTGCCGGTCCACCGTGGCATGCGCGGACAGGATCGGCGTTTCCACCTCCAGCACGCCGCGCGCAGCAAAAAAGGCGCGGACGGAGCCGTTCTGCTCCGCCCGCGCCTTCAGGGTTTCGATCGTCGCCGACGGACGCCAGCTCATTGCGGCGTCCGCCGTGCGTATCGAGTGCTTACTTGTTGGCGCGACCCAGGTACTCGCCCGTGCGGGTGTCGACCTTGACGATCTCGCCCTGCTGCACGAACAGCGGCACGCGCACAATGGCGCCGGTCTCCAGCGTCGCCGGCTTGCCGCCGCCGCCCGAGGTGTCGCCACGCAGGCCCGGATCGGTCTCGGTGATCGCCAGGATGACGTAGTTCGGCGCCGTCACCGACAGCGGAACACCGTTCCAGAACAGCACCTTGCAGCTTTCTTCGCCCTTCAGCCACTTGGCCGCGTCGATCATCGCGGTCTCGCCGGCCTGCACCTGCTCGAAGCTGGCCGGGTTCATGAAATGCCAGAACTCGCCGTCCGAATACAGGAACTGCATGTCGGTTTCCTCGATGTCGGCGACTTCCCAGCTATCGCCCGACTTGAGGGTCTTTTCGAGCACGCGACCGTTCTTGAGGTTGCGGATCTTGATGGTGTTGGTGGCCTGGCCCTTGCCGGGCTTGCGGTACTCGTTGTCGACGACGGAATAGGGCTCGCCGTCCACCAGGACCTTGGTGCCGGACTTCATTTCATTGGTGCTGACGGTTGCCATGTCGACTCACACTTTTCGGTATCGGGATTTATTGTTTGGTTGCCGGCCCAGGGCCAGGCGCCCAAAATGCGGCGCGCATGATAACGCCTAGCACCACAATCCGGCAGGCCCCGGCCTGGCAGCACGCCCTACGCGACGCCTTCTCCCGGCCGGCCGAGCTGCTCGACTTCCTGGGACTGGACCCGGCCCTGCCCGTTCTCGACGCCGAACGCCTGCGCGATTTCGGCCTGCGCGTGCCGCGCGGATTCGCCGAGCGCATGCGCAAGGGCGATCCGGACGACCCGCTGTTCCTGCAGGTCTGGCCACGCGGCGCCGAAGCCTACGCGGTCGACGGCTTCGGCCTCGACGCCGTCGGCGACATGGCCAAGCTCAAGCCCGGCGGCATCGTCCACAAGTACCACGGCCGCGTGCTGGTGATGACCACGGGCGCCTGCGGTGTGCACTGCCGCTACTGCTTCCGCCGTCACTTTCCGTACTCCGAGGCGCTGGCCGCGCGCGATCACTGGAGCGAGGCGCTGGCGCAGATCGAGGCCGACGAGTCCATTCACGAGGTGATCCTGTCGGGCGGCGATCCGCTATCGCTGTCCGACGACAAGCTCGGCGAATTCCTCGACGGTCTCGACCGCATCGCCCACGTGCGCCGCCTGCGTATCCACACGCGGCAGATCGTGGTGCTGCCCGAGCGCGTCGACGACAGCCTGATCGAGCGGCTGTCGCGCACGCGCCTGGCCACCGTCATCGTGCTGCACGCCAACCATGCCAACGAGCTGGACACCGCCGTCGCCGAAGCCTGCGCGCGCCTGCGCGCCATCGGCGTCACGCTGCTGAACCAGGCCGTGCTGCTGCGCCGCATCAACGACGATGCCGCCGCGCTGCGCGCGCTGTCGGAGCGCCTGTTCGCCTGCGGCGTGCTGCCCTACTACCTGCACCTGCTCGACCGCGTCGCCGGCAGCGCCCATTTCGAAGTCGACGAGGCCTCGGCGCTGGCGCTGATGCGCGAGCTGTCGGCGCAACTGCCGGGCTATCTGGTTCCCAAGCTGGCCCGCGAATCGGCCGGCGAGGCCTCCAAGCGGGTGCTGGCTTGAGCGCCTCGACGATCCGCGAAACCGTGCTCTGGATCGTCGGCGGCCACGAGGAGAGCGCGCGCATCGTCGAAGCCGACCTGCGCCAGTCCGGGCTCGAGCTGCGCGTGGGCTGGCTGGCCGATCTCGACGAGCTCGGTGAATCGCTGGGCCGCAGCCTGCCCGAACTGCTGCTGTGTTTCGAATTCGTGCCCGGCGAGCTGCTGCGGCAGAGCGTGGAGCTGGCCCGGCGGCTGGCCCCGGGCCTGCCGGTGCTGTCGCTGGGCCCCTCGCCGGGCGCACAGGCGACGCTGGAGGCCATGGACCTCGGCGCCACCGACCGCGTCAGCATCGACGACGATCAGGCCTTGCAGCACCTGGAGCGCGTGGTGCGTCGCGAGCTGCCGCGCGGCCGTGCACAGCGCGAGCTGCTGCGCCTGCGTCCTCGCCTGGCCACATTCGAGGCCCAGCATCGCGAGCAGCTGCTCACGGGCGCCGATGCCGCCATCCAGGCGCGTGGCGGTGTCGTGAGCCTGGTCAACGAGGCCTTCGCCGAACTGCTGGGCCATACCGATCCCGGCGCGCTGCTGGGCAAGCCGCTGACCGACTTCGTCGCGCCCGAGCAGCTGCCACGCGTCAGGGAAGAGCTGCGCCAGCTCGCCCGCGGCCAGCGCGCCGAACGACCGCTCGACACGCAGCTGCTGCATGCCAGCGGCGCGCCGCT
>JALRLM010000254.1 GCA_023254435.1 Hydrocarboniphaga sp. | reverse complement strand
CGCTGGAGCTGATCGAGCTGGTGCAGCTCGGCGGCCTGGACCAGCGTTATCCCACGCAGCTGTCGGGCGGCCAGCGGCAGCGCGTGGCGCTGGCGCGCGCGCTGGCCATCGAACCGCGCGTGCTGCTGCTCGACGAGCCTTTCGGCGCGCTCGACGCCAAGGTGCGCAAGGACCTGCGCCGCTGGCTGCGCGAGCTGCACGAGGCCACCGGCTACACCACCATCTTCGTCACCCACGACCAGGAAGAAGCCCTGGAGCTGGCCGACCGCGTGGTGGTCATGAACAAGGGGCGCATCGAGCAGGTGGGCACCACCGACGAGGTCTACGAGAACCCGGCTTCGCCGTTCGTGTTCGACTTCCTCGGCAACACCAACGTGCTGCCCGGCGAGGTGCGTGCGCATCACCTCTACGTCGACGGCGGCGAGCTGTCGATCGCCAACGCGCCGATCCACGACAGCGGCCGCGTCGACATCTACGTGCGGCCTTTCGACGTGCGCATCGCCGACCCCGGCATGCCCTCGCTGGAGGCCGAGATCCTCTCGACCCAGCGCACCGGCCCCATCGTGCGCAGCGAGGCGCGCACCGTGGTCTCCGACGTACTGATCGAGATCGAGCTGCCGCACCTGCACCACGACGTGCCGCTGCTCAGGCCCGGCACGCGCGTGCCGCTGCGCCTGGCCAACTTCAGCGTGTTCCCGCCGCGCCAGGCGACGCGCGCCTCGCGCCTGCCCGACGTGGTGCCCAACGCCCCGGCCGAATACCGCGAACGCGGCCGCGTCTGAGCACAGTGCGGCGCCCAGCCTTGCGCAGGACCAGCACGATTTCGCCGGTCGAAAACGGCGAACAGCGCCTGGACAGGGAACTTTTCACGGTTTGCAGCCGCGGTGGCAGCTGTCACAAACTACCGCCCTGCGCCGTCACCGGGATGGCGACGGTAGATTGAGAGAGTTGCTCAACTTGTTGATTCGACTGCTTTTAAATTGGACGAGCAGGCTTCCTCTGAGCGTGCTGCATGCCATCGCCACGGTAGTCGGACGGCTGCACTGGCGGATCGGCGGCGAAAAGAAAGACCTTGCGCTGTGCAATCTCAAGCTGTGCTTTCCCGAACTCGACGACGCCGAGCGCGAGCGCATCGGCCGCAGCTCCTTTGAGCACTACTACCGCACGATCTCCGAAACCCCGCTGATCTGGGTCGGCGACGCCGAGCGCGCCAAGAAACTGACCGTCGAAACCCATGGCGCCGAACGGGTCGACCGGGCGCTGGCCGAGGGCAAGGGCCTGATCCTGGCCGCGATGCACCTGGGCTCCTTCGAGGCCGGCATCATCCCGATGTCCGCGCGCTATCCCATGACCGGCCTGTTCAAGCCCGTCAAATGGCCGGCCCTCAACGAGCTGTCGTGCCAGGGCCGCACGCGCTACGGCGCCACCGTGGTCCCCATCGTCAAGCGCAACGGCAAGCGCGCCGTGGGCAGCCAGCTGCTGCGCGCACTCAAGCGCGGCGAAACCATCTATGCCCTGCCCGATCGCGACCCCCCGCGCGGCCAGGGCGTGTTCGCGCCCTACTTCGGCGTCGAGGCGCATTCGCCCGTGCTGATTCCCAAGCTGGTGCAGGCCACCGGCGCCAAGCTGCTGCTGTGCGTGGGCGAACGCCTGCCGCGATCGCGCGGTTTCGCCCTGCATTTCATCGAGCCGCCGGCCGGCTACGACAGCCCCGACCTGGAAACGGCGGCGACGGCGATCAACGCCGGCATCGAAGCCTGCGTGCGTCGCTATCCCGAGCAGAACTGGTGGGCCTACATGCGCTTCAAGCGCCGCCCCTACGGCAAGGCCTGCTTCTACCGCGGCACCGTGCAGCACGCTCCAGCCGCCGCCCCGGCCAGCGAAGACGCGGTCCAGAAAGCCGCCTGAGCGCGCCTCGCCGGCCGCGCTCCACGAGGCGCTCCAGCGCGTGATCCGGTGCGTGATCCGCTCAGGATCCGCTACCGGCTTCAGCGCGCCGGCCTGGTCGTATCGGCCTGCGGCGACTTCACCAGCGTGCGCAGCATCAGCTGCGCCATCACGCCCCAGAACAGCATCACCGCCGCCATGCCGAGCGGGCCGTCGGTGTGCAGGCTGGCCACGGTGACGCTGGAGAGGCCCGCCAGCGCGAACTGCAGCGTCCCCAGCATCGCCGCCGCCATACCCGCTCGCGAGGCGAACGGCGCCATCGCCCCGGCCTGCGAGTTCGGGAACGTGAAGCCCAGGCTGGACACGCAGACCACCAGCGGCACCGCGATCCCCCAGAAGCCGCCGATGCCCGTCAGCGCCGAGCACAGCGTCAGCGCCGCCGCGATCAGGAAAGCCAGCAGCGCCAGCCTCAGCACGCGTTCGGCGCGCAGCTTTCGCAGCGCCCGCACATTGAGTTGCGAAGCCAGGATCAGCCCTCCCGCGTTGACCCCGAACAGCACGCCGTAGGCATCGGGCGCGAGCTTGAAGTGGTCGATGAACACGAAGGGCGACGCCGTGATGTACGCGAACATGCCGGCCTGCACGCAGGAGCCGGCCAGGGCGTAGCCCATGAAGCGGCGGTGGCTCAGGATGCGGAAGTAATCCTGCGCGACGCTGGCCACGCTGAGCGGCGGCGCGCGTTCCCACTGCGGCTCGGCGACGCCGAAATACACCGCCAGCGCGCACACCAGGCCATAGACGGCCAGCAGCGCGAAGATGCTGTGCCAGCCGAACCACAGATGCAGCTTGCCCCCCAGGGTCGGCGCCAGCACCGGCGCCACGCCCATCACGAGCACGATGGCCGATAGCGCGCGGGCCATCTCGTTGCCCTCGTAGCGGTCGCGCAGCAGCGCGCGCGAAATCACCATGCCGGCGCAGCCGCCCAGCGCCTGCAGCAGGCGCAGGGCGATCAGCTGCTGCACGTTGGTGACGAACACGCAGCCCAGCGAGGCCAGCGTGAAGATCGCCAGTCCGGCCAGCATCGGCATGCGGCGGCCGTAGCGATCGGAGATCGGGCCGTAGACCAGCTGGCCGAAGGCCAGGCCGACGAAATAGGCCGACACCGTCATCTGCACCGAGGCCGCGTCCGCGCCCAGCGAGGCGCCGATCGCCGGCAGGCTCGGCAGGTACATGTCGATCGACAGCGGCGCCAGCGCCGCGATGGCGCCCAGGATCAGGATGAAGCGCCGGTAGGCGGGCACCTCGTCGGCAGCGCTCACCGCTCCGACTTCATGCAGGGATGAAACCCACTCACGCTTCCGGCTTCATCTGCGGGAGTGAGCCGGGGATTTCAAGGATCGCCAGTGGCGATCCTGGCCCGGCGAACGTCTGGGGTTGGGGCCCCAGGCCTCTTTTTGTGCAGACAAGATTCATCAGGCTTCGGGCTTCATCTGCGGAAAAAGCAGCACGTCGCGAATGCTCGGCGCGTCGGCTGGTTTGCGCGCCACCGCGCGCCGGCAGGCCGCGCGGATTCGCTCGGAGCGTGGCGTTTCCGCGCGCTGGCTGCGCCCGCCGAGCGAGGGGGGGCGACGTCGAATCCGGGCGGGCGGAC
>JALRLM010000014.1 GCA_023254435.1 Hydrocarboniphaga sp. | reverse complement strand
GCCGCGGATCAGCAGCGCATCGCCCGTGAACACGCGCTGCGGGCCGCGGCCTTCGGTCAGCAGGCTGAACGAATCGTCGGTGTGGCCCGGCGTGTAGATCGCCCGCAGGTTCATGCCGTCGAGCGTGATGCGCTCGCCGTCGCTGAAGCGCACGCTCACGCAATCGGCCCGCGTGTACTCGCCCATCATGGTCAGGCACTGCGTGGTTTCGCGCAGGGCGCCGAGCGCGGTCACGTGATCGGCATGCGTATGCGTGTCGATGGCCACGACCAGATCGAGGCCCAGTTCGCGAACGGTTTCGATCAGCAGCGGCGCCTGCTCGATGACCGGATCGATGATCAGGGCTTCGCCGCCGGGCCGCGACGCCAGCAGATAGCTGTAGGAACTCGATTCGCGTTCGAAAAACTGGCGGAACAGCATGCGATCTCCTGCGCGTTCGGTGGCCTCGGGGCAGCCGGGTGCCGGAACCATCCTAGCCGCAAGCAGCCGGCGGCGCGGTCATCGGCCTTAGAACTTTGCGGCCCATGCAGCGATCCATCGCGACTATCAGCGGCGATCAGAACTCCCAGTTCAGGCGCAGGCCCCAGGTGCGTGGCGGCGCCAGCGAATCGTGGCGACCGAAGTCGGTGTGGAACTGCGCGAGGTTGTAGCGCTCATCGCCGAGATTGGCGCCGAAGGCGGTCACGCGCAGCTGCCAGGGCCGATACAGGTAGCTCAGACGCGCATTGACGATGTCGTAGGCGTCCTCGAAGGTGTTGGGCGTGTTCTGCGCCAGATAGTAATAGCCCGAGTTGTAGTAGTAATCACCGGCGATTTCGATCGGCCCGCCGGGAATCTCGACGCTCTGCGCGAGCGTGAAATTGCCGCTGAATTTGGGCGTGCGCACGATGCGGTTGCCGCCGAAGTCGCCGTCGTCGTAGGCCAGGCCATCGCCGAGCCCGCCGGGACCGTCGAAGCAGCTCGGCGGGTTGTTGGGATCGCCGGTTTCGCAGAAGCCGCGCGCGTTCTGGTACTCGCGGTATCGCGCCTTGAGCCAGCTCGCATTGCCGCCCAGCGTCAGGCCCGGATCGACGTTGGGCAGCGGTTGCCAGACCAGCTCGATTTCGGCGCCCTGGATGCGCGCCTTGCCGGCGTTCTCCAGGTTGACCGCGCCGCCCGAGGTGAACGACATGAAGCCGCTCTGCAGATTCCGGATGTCGTTCTGGAACAGCGCCGCGTTGAAGCGCAGCGTGCGACCGAGCCAGTCCGACTTGAAGCCCAGCTCGTAGGCCGTCACGCGTTCGGGCTTCACGTATTCGGGTTGGGCGAAGATGTTGATGATGTTGTAGGTGCCGCTCTTGTAGCCTTGCTGGAACGAGGCATACAGCAGCAGATCGTCGAACGGACGAAAGTCCAGCGAGACCTTGGGCGAGAAGTTGGTGGCGCGCGTCTGCGCCGGATCGAAGGCATAGCCCACGAGCGCAGCGGGCGTGCCGACGTCGACGTCCGATTGCAGCAGGCTGCGTGTCTCGCGCTGCCAGCGGCCGCCCAGCGTGATGTCGAACCAGTCGGTCACGCTGGCCGTGCCCTGCGCATAGGCCGAATACGATTCGGTGTCGAGCAGGCCGGTGAAATAGAAAGTCAGCGAATCCGGCAGGCCGCCCGTGAGATTGCCGAGCAGATCGCCCACGGGCTGCGGCAGCGCGCCGATCAGGTTGTCGATGGGCAGCTGCACGAAGTCGAGCAGGCGCAGATAACCCGGATCGTAGCCACCGCGACTCTTGAGGTAGTACAGGCCGCCGACCCACTTGAGCCAGCTCGAACCCCAGCTGTCATCGTTCGAGGTCAGCTGCAGTTCGCCGGTGGCGAAGCGCTGAAACTCGTCGTCGGCGCCGTAGGTGGCGATGGGCTGCGCCGTGCCGTCGAAGTCGTAGACGTAATCGTAGGCGCGCACATTGTAGTAGCTGCCGAGCAGCTTCACGTCCACGCCCGTGAGGTTCCAGTCGAGCTGGCCGTAATAGGCATAGGTGTCGGTGGTGAGCTTGGGTTGCGAGTTGGCGGTGATGACGTAGTCGCGCGTTTCGGCCGGCAGCGTCGCGCCCAGGGTTCCCGTGGGATCGACGTTGGCGGCGACCGTGGTGCTGGTGCCGCGCTGCTGCGCGGCCAGGCCGGTCAGCGTGAGGCGGACGTTGTCGGCGAAGTCGGCGCCGATGCGCAGGCGTGCGCCCTTGTTGATCTCGGGGGGCAGCGCCTGGCCATCGGCGTTGTCCCAGTCGTAGTAGCTGTCGCGGCGGTTGTAGAAGGCGGAAACGCTGGTGGCCAGGCCGTCGCCGAGCGCGAGGTTGAGGTTGCCGCGCGTGCGCGTGTCGCCGTAGTTGCCGTAGCTGGTCTGGATCGAACCCTTGGTT
>JALRLM010000572.1 GCA_023254435.1 Hydrocarboniphaga sp. | reverse complement strand
TGAAGGCGATGGTCGCCACCACCGCGGCCCACAGCACGCCGTTGAGCACGGCGACCAGGATCTCCTTGCGCAGCAGCCATAGCGTGTTGCCGGAGCCGATCTGGTTCAGCGCATAGCCGCGGATCACCAGCGTCAGCGTCTGACTGCCGGCGATGCCGCCCATGCTCGCCACCACCGGCATGAGCACCGCCAGCGCGACGATCTGCGTGATCGTGGCTTCGAACAGGCCGACGACGTAGGAGGCCGCGAACGCGGTGACCAGGTTCACCCCCAGCCACACGGCGCGGCGGCGTGCGGCGGTCTTGACCGGCGAGAACAGGTCTTCTTCGTCGCTGATGCCGGCCAGCGACAGCCAGTCGTGCTGGGCGTCGGCGCGGATCACGTCGACGACGTCGTCGATGGTCACGCGGCCCAGCAGCTTGCCGTCCTTGACGCCGACCACGGGCGCCGACACCAGGTCGCCGTTCTGGAAGCGCTGCGACACCTCGCGCGACGGCATGGTCGCCGGCAGCGCTTCGCGCGAGCGATCCATGACGCGGCTGACCAGTTCGTCGGCGGGTCGCGTGAGCAGCTTGTCGAGCGGCAGCACGCCCAGGAAGCCGCCGTAGCGGTCGACCACGAACAGCGCGTCGGTATGCGAGGGCAGGTCGCCGCGCCGGCGCAGGTAGCGCTGCACCACGCCCAGTTCGACGTCGGGCCGCACGGTCACCGTATCGGTGTTCATGAGGCCGCCGGCGGTGTCGGGGTCGAAGCCCAGCACCGATTCCAGTCGCGCGCGATCGTCGGCGTCGAGCGCCACCATCACCTGCTGGGCGACGGTCTCGGGCAGGTGTTCGACGAAGTCGGCGAGGTCGTCGATATCGAGTTCGCCGGCGGCCGCGACCAGCTCGGCGGTGTCCATCTCGCGCATCAGCGTGTCACGCACGCCCTCGGGCAGGTGCAGCAGCACCTCGCCGTCGTCCTCGGGGTCGACCATGTCCCAGACCAGCTTGCGCTCCGCCCAGGGCAGGGCGGCGAGCAGGTCGGCGATCTCGGCGGGATTGAGCGCCGCCAGCGAGCGCTTGACCGGCAGCAGCTTGCCGCTGTCCAGCGAGGCGCGCAGACGGGACAGACGCGATTCGGCGCTCGATTGGGCCATTCGATCCTTGGCTTGAGAGGGTTACACGCCGTCGCAAACCGGCGGCAATAGCGCACAACCCTAGCCGACGAAGCCCTACACGTCCATGAATCGCCTGAGGAATTTCACCGGCGCGATTGGCGCGAAAACGTCTCGGAAAGTCGCCTTGCGTAGGTTGGGATTCAGCTAGGCGTTTCTAGACTCACCTTGAACAAGTCACCCAGATTGCCGAGCGCGTCACGGACGACCGCAGGAAATAAATCTGAATGAATATCTCAAGAAATAGTCTGGACAAGGTACTGACAGCCGAAATGCCGCGCTGCCCGATCAATGTCGCCGCGCGCCGCTCGGGTCTGTCAGGGCACGTCATACGCGCCTGGGAGCGCCGCTACGGGGCCATCGTGCCCGAGCGCACGACCAAGGGACGACGGCTGTACTCGGACTGGGAAATCCAGCGCCTGGTGCTGCTGCGTCAGGCCGTGGACCTCGGACACCGCATCAGCGAAATCGCCGCGCTGCCCATGGACGACCTGCGCGCGCTGGTGGGCCGCGACACCATGCCCGGTGTCGAAGCCTCCCCGCGCATTCCGTTGACGCGCAACCGGCTGGCCGAGCTCGCGCTCGATGCCATCCGCGTCTTCGACGGGGTCAATCTGCAGCAGCATCTGCTGCAGGCCACGCGCACGCTCAACGTGCCGCTGCTGCTCGACGAGTTCGTCGTGCCGCTGCTGGCCGACATCGTGGCGCAGCGTCGTTCGGGCGAACTGCGGCTGGCGCACGAGCACTTCGCGGTGATTCATCTGCGGCGCTTCGTCAGCGAGCTGTCCTCGACCAGCGGCGTCGTCGCCGCCAGCGCCAGCATGCTGGTGTGCTCGCCGCCGGGACCGCTGTCGGAAATCAGCGGCCTCATGGTGGCGGTCACGGCCAATCGCGCCGGCTGGTATGCGCTCTACCTGGGCAGCGGCCTGCCGCCCGAGGAGCTCGGTTCGTACGGCAAGTACGAGGCCGGCCCGTTCGCGCCGGGCTACGGCGTCACCCTCGGCAACGCCCTGCGCCGCGTCCTCCTCGGCTCACTCGAGGGCGCTGCCGTAACGGCCGTGCAGATCGACGGCGTCATG
>JALRLM010000439.1 GCA_023254435.1 Hydrocarboniphaga sp. | reverse complement strand
GCATGAACAACAGCAGCTGGACGCGGCGCGATTTTCTGATGCGATTGGGCCAGGCCGCAGGTAGCGGCGCGGTCTATCGCGCGATGGGTGCCATGGGCTTGCTGAGCTTTCCCACCGCCTACGCGGGCGCACCGCAACTGGCCGCCGGTTCGGGCAAGGGCAAGAAAGTGATCATCGTCGGCGCCGGCATCGGCGGACTGACCGCCGCCTACGAGCTGGGCAAGGCCGGTTACGACTGCACGGTGCTCGAAGCCAGCGGTCGCATCGGTGGACGCAACCACACGGTGCGGCGCGGCGACAGGATCATCGAGACCGACAGCGAGCAGGTTTGCGACTTCGACGACGAACCGCATCTGTACTTCAATGCCGGACCCGCGCGCCTGCCCTATCACCACGAGGCCGTGCTGAGTTACGTCAAGCAGTTCGACATCGCGCTCGAACCCTTCGTCAACGATAACCGCGGCAGCTTCTTTCACTCCAGCAAGGCGTTCGGCGGCAAGCCGATTCGCGGCGAAACCGTGCAGACCGACTCGCGCGGCCATATCGCGGAGCTGCTGGCCAAGGCCACGCAGAAAGGCGCGCTCGACGACAAGCTGACGACCGAAGACGCCGAGAAGCTCAAGGCCATGCTGCGCGCCTGGGGCGACCTCGATGCCGACCTGGTCTACAAGGGCTCGGCGCGCGGCGGTCACCTGGGCGACGAGATTCTGGAGGCCGGCCAGCCGCGCCCGCCGATCGACCTGCGCGAGCTGCTCAACTCGGATTTCTGGCAGTTCCAGATGGAGTTCGCAGAAGGCTGGGAACAGCATCCCACGATGATGCAGCCGGTCGGCGGCATGGACATGATCGTCAAGGGCTTCGTCAAAGCCATCGGGGCCGACCGGATCGTGCTCGATGCGCCCGTGACGCAGATCCTCGACGGCGATCGCTCGATCACCGTGAGCTACAAGAAGGGCGGCAAGACGCAGGAGATCAAGGCCGATTTCTGCATCAACGGCGCGCCGGCTTATCTGGTCAAGACCATCAAGAACAATTTCAGCCGCGCCTATCGCGACGCGCTGTCCGTGGTGCATCCGGGCAAGCTGTTCAAGATCGCTTTCCAGGGCAAGCGCCGCTTCTGGGAGGACGATTACCAGATCTATGGCGGCATCAGCTGGACCGACCAGGACATCCTGCAGCTCTGGTACCCCGCGCATGGCTTCCACAAGCCGAAGGGCATCATGCTGGGCAGCTACCAGTGGGATCCGGCATCGGGGGACGCCTGGGGCAGGCTGACGCCCGCGCAGCGCCTGCTCAAGGCCATCGAACAGGGCGAGAAGATCCACCCGGGTTACGGCGGGCTGGTGGAAAAAGGCCTGTCGATCGCCTGGGGCAAGGTGCCCTACCAGATGGGCTGCTCACCCGAGTGGACGCCCGAGGACCGCGCCAAGCACTTCAAGACGCTGCAGGCGCCGGATCGTCGCCACTACATGGTCGGCGATCAGATGAGCTACGTTTCGGGCTGGCAGGAAGGCGCCATCCGCTCCGCGCATGCCGTCGTCGAACACATCCATCAACGCGTGACGTCCGCCGCTTAAGGAAGAGACCAACCGATGAAACTCCGCAACACCCACCGCATGCTCGTCGCCACCGCGCTCATGGCCACGGCCACGCTGGCGCAGGCCGAGGTCAAGCGCTACAGCATTCCCAACTCCACGTTCCCGATCGCGCGCGCGGTCGAAGTGCCGGCCAAGCAGGACATCGTCTTTCATAGCGGCATCGTGCCCGACCCGGCCAAGCCCGACGCCACCAAGAACAGTCCGGAATACTGGGGCGACACCAAGGCGCAGACGGTGTCGGTGCTGTCCAAGATCAAGGCCTCGCTCGAAAGCATGGGCCTGGGCATGGGCGACGTGGTGAAGATGACAGTGTTCCTGGTCGCGCCGACGCCGGGCGGCGCCATGGACTTCGCCGGCTTCATGGACGGCTACACGCAGTTCTACGGCACCAAGGAGCAGCCCAAGCTGCCGGCCCGCTCGGCCGTGCAGGTAGCCGGTCTGGCTTCTGCCGGCATGCTCGTGGAGATCGAAGTGATCGTAGCGCGGCCCTAAAACCTGCGCTCACGAAAAAGGCGAGCCGCAGGGCTCGCCTTTTTCGTTCCAGCGATCACAGGCGGATCGAAACCCGCCCTGCGCTCAACCCACCCAGTTGCGCGCGTTCTGGAACATGCGGAACCACGGCGTCTTGCCGCCCGCGAAGCCCTGCGGCCACCACGAGCCCGTGACGCCATGGATGGTGCGCTCGGCGTGCGGCATCAGAATCGTGACGCGGCCGTCGTCGTTGCAGACCGAGGTGATGCCTTCGGGCGAGCCGTTGGGATTGAACGGATACGTCGTGGCCACGCGGCCCTGGTGATCCAGGTAGCGCATCGCCAGCTGTCCGGCATCCTTGAGCTTCTGCAGGTCGGCGGCCTGCGCGAATTCCGCTCGACCTTCACCGTGCGCCACCGCGATCGGCAGCTTGCTGCCCGCCATGCCGGCGAACAGAATGGACTTGCTGTCGAGCACTTCCACCTGCGACCAGCGCGCCTCGAACTGCTCGGAGCGATTGCGCCGGAACGCCGGCCAGCTCGCGGCGCCCGGCACGATGTCCTTGAGCGCGGCGAACATCTGGCAGCCGTTGCAAACGCCCAGCGCGAACTTGCGCGGATCGGCCAGAAAGCGCGCGAACTCGTCGCGCCCACGCTGCGAAAACAGGATCGTCTTGGCCCAGCCCTGACCGGCGCCGAGCACGTCGCCGTAGGAGAATCCACCGCAGGCCGCGAGGCCGGTGAAATCGGCCAGCGAAACGCGGCCTTCGAGCACGTCGGACATGTGCACGTCGACGGCTTCGAAACCAGCGGCGCCGAAGGCGTAGGCCATTTCGATGTGCCCGTTGACGCCCTGCTCGCGCAGGATCGCGACCTTGGGCCGCGCCGTGATGATCGTTGGGATCGGCGCCGGCGCGGCGTCGAAGCTCAGCGACATCGACAGTCCCGGATCGCCGGGCTCGCCGGTCGCGTCGAATTCCTCGCGCACGCAATCGGGGTTGTCGCGCAGCAGCGCGATGCGATGGCTGGTCTCGGCCCAGAGCTTGTGCAGTTCTCTGCGCGACGCCGACAGCAGCGGCGTGCCGTTCTGCGCGATGGCCAGCGTGTCGCCGGCCTCGACGCGACCAATGTCGGCGATGGTCAGGCCCGACGCCTTGCCCTGGCGCACGATGCCGGCCGCATCGGCCTCGCGCACCTGAATCACCCAGCCGAGTTCTTCGCTGAACAGCACGGCCGCAGCCTCGCCCCAGCCGAGATCCACCGAGAAGCCGCAATGACCGGCGAAGGCCATTTCGGCCAGCGTCACGAACAGGCCGCCGTCGGAGCGGTCGTGACAGGCCAGGATATGGCCCTTGCCGTTCAAGTACTGGATCAGGTCGAACGCGGTGATGAGCTGTTCGGGGTAATCGAGATCGGGCGGCGTCTGGCCGACTTCGCCGTAGACCTGAGCCAGCGCCGAACCGCCGAGACGATTTTTGGCGTTGCCCAGATCGATCGCGATCAGTCGCGTGACGCCGGCATCGGTGCGCAGTTGCGGCGTGAGCGTCTGGCGCACGTCGGCCACCGGCGCGAAGGCCGAGATGATGGCCGACACCGGCGCGGTCTGCGTCTGCGGCTTGCCGCCCTCGCTCCAGACCGCCTTCATCGACAGCGAATCCTTGCCGACCGGAATGGCGATGCCGAGCTTGGGACACAGCTCCTGGCCGATGGCCTTCACCGCATCGAACAGGCGTGCGTCTTCGTCACCCTGGCCGCAGGCGGCCATCCAGTTGGCCGACAGGCGCACGTCCGACAGCCTGGCGATGCGCGCCGAGGCGATGT